>JBGPZS010000337.1:0-4891 GCA_041493865.1 Terriglobia bacterium | reverse complement strand
CGCTTTCTGGAGCATTCCTCCAGCCCACGTACAACGCTTACTAGATCTGCGCAGAAGCACCGCGGGAAGGATCTGGCGGGTCTGCAGTAGAGTCAGCGTTCCACTCGAGACTTCGGAAAAACTTGTGCCGAGATACAATCCGTAGACGCAATCGCACCGTTGCGCGGTCGACCCGACTAGGCAGCGGCAGCGCGAATGACTCTTCAATCGTCTCACCCGGCTCAATCCATCGATGACGTTCAAAAATCCCCAACGTTCCGCCGGGAACTTCCGTGGATACCAGGACTGGGATTCCCGCTTGCGTATTTGCACGGATCAAGTCTTCGACCAAAACAGCAGTTCCGCTTGCCTCAATATCGACTTTGGAGAGGCCGACATTCTTTACCTGTGCAACGCCGGATATCAGCCAAATACCACCATTAACTCCTTGCGCGATCTTGCCTGCAATCTTTGGCTCAAGACGACGCTTGAACGTACGCCCCCTCGCATAGTTCAAATAAGTCCATAGGCCGCCAAGGATGACCGCTGCAATTTTAACGATTTTGTCGACGACATCAAGAGTCGTCGCCTGTGCGCCTGGAGGCGTCGCGGCTTGAACGGTTAGGGCGAGGAAATGGAGTATAAGCAAAGCCATCCCTTGTGCTTGGAACTGATAATTATAAGCCAGTCCAATTAAGGGCCAAAATTCCTGAACCTCAAAGGGAAACTACACCAGCGAGAGAATACTTGGTAGCGCTACCACGAACAATGCAAGAGAACCCATTAGGATGCCTGCCTGCCCACGGGATGTGAAAACCTACTCCCCCGACCTTGCCAACTCCACAGCCCTGATCAGCGCATGGTTTTGTTCAGGCATTCCTGATACTCGCTTTCAGGTATTTAAGCCGTTGCCTTGTGCTTGGCTGTTTCTGCGCTTTCTTCTGAAACGCATGGATGACCCAGATCTCCTCGGAGAGCTGCACCGCATAGACCACGCGGAACGCATCTCCCCGGAACGGCAGCGCAATCTCGAGCACACCCGACCCCATGCCTTGCATCGGCTTCACCAACATCCGCCTTACCGGCGAGCAGGGGAGAGTGTGAGGACGGAAGGTACGCGCTCAGGCTCTGCCATCCTCAGAAGTCCGTAGCAGATTCCAGCCAATCCGTTCATCAGGGCCGGCGACTCAACAGCCAGGGGAACGCCACACAACCATCCGTATTTCTTCATGCTGGCAATGATCTGGTTGGTTAGTTCATCAACTTTTAGAGCCAGCTCTCGACTGCTTGTGGCCTGGCAGGCCTGCAGCAGAAAATCCAGATTGCCGAGATCGCCGTGGCACAGCGAGTGGTTGGCCCCGGGTCCGTAGCTCAATGTGGCTTGAATCGCACGCTGGAGATCTTCGCGAACTATCGGATGATCGAGATGTTTCATGGCGCTCACTCTGGCCAGGCCTATGCCCGGACCGCCATAGCACCAGGCCATGGAAGGTCCGGTTTCTTTTCCGGTACCTTGTTTTCCGGTCCCTGGTTCAGATCCAGGAGCGTTTTCAGCCCAGTTTCCTGCCGCAGAAGAGTACTGGCTATGCTCATACATCATGGCTTGCAGCGCAGTGTCTCTATAGTTCGTGTTTCCCGTGTGCGCAGCCAACTCCAGCAGGGCCCAGGCGATGCCGGATGCTCCGTGCGCAAATCCGGTGATGGGCTTAACGGTCTCAATGTTGTTCAACCATCCGAGTCCGCTCTCCACTCGCTGGGCCCTGGCAATGAGACGGTCCCCACATTGAGCAGCCACGGCAAGAGCTTTGTCCGAGGGCGATATTTCATTCAGGGCCAGCAGAGCGCCAATGCACCCGGCGCAGCCGCCTACTACGTCCAGGCTCTCGTCCTTATCGACGAGCTCCGGCAAGCGGTGAACCATGCTGTTGGCGTATGAGATGAGCTCCGCATCCTGCCACAGCGCAGCAAGATGGGACAGCATATAAATAATTCCTCCCCAACCGTCGAAAGCGCCGATGGAGCGGATATGCTTGCCCCGGTCCTCCAATCGCGCTCTCAGGGTGTTCAGTGCCCGGCGAGCCAGTTCCGTGTATTTGTCAAAACCGAATGAGCCCAGATAGGCCAGCGCAAGAATGATCCCGGAAGATCCGGCGTAGAGGTCTTCCAGGAGGGCGTCCAACGACCAGGTCTTGTTCACGTAGGCGAATCCGATCCAGGTAGCGTGATTTTCATCCTGCAGCGAAAGCTCCTCCAGGCGGTCTCCGATCCGGCGCGCTTCTTCGATCAGTAGCGGAGCCAGTTGTTGCCGGCTCAACATGGAGGATGGCCATACAGGTTCGTATCGGCCGCGCGTCAGCTCATCCTCCTGGAGATCAAGGGTTGCTATGGACGCTCTGATGAACCAGACTTGCCTGCGGCAATCGGCGGCGCTAAGACCTTCGATGCTTTCCCGGGAGAGGGCCATTCCCGTTTTCGAAAAACAATTGTCGATCTTCTCGCCGCTGCTGGTGAAAAGGTCCCTGGATGAAGGACGGGTGGTGAAGATGGGAACGTCGCCCTGCATCAGGTCTAGGCGCTCTGCTTGAAGCAGTCGCAACAAGTGAGAGTTGTCTTCCACACCTGCCCACAACCGGTCCAGCAATCGGTCCAGATCGAGCGCGTCGCGCAGATAATCCGGGTGCAGCGTCTGGGAAAGGAGCACTCCATAGCCGCGCGTGGCTCGGGCCACAACGCGTACTTCGTCTCGGGCGAACCGGCCAAGGGGCCCGTCTTCAAAATGAGAACCGGAAAAATGAGAACCGGAAAGGGCAAGCAGTTCGTTCTTATGAGAACGAATCAGGTCGTACATTCGGGTGAAGCCTGAAACGATTGGCTCGGTATATTCGCGGACGTCTATCTCGGCACCGTGAATGCTGGGGCGGTTGCTTGCGCCAGGCATACGGAAGGGCTGCCTGACTGCGGCCATTTCGTCAGTACCTTCGCTTACCCATTGCAAGATGTTGTCCGTCACCTGACCCGGCGCGCCGCCAAGGCCGCTGAGTTCCATGCCTATGAAGTTGCCGTGCGCCCCGGTTCGCCTTGGAAGCAGACCTGTCCTGAGAACCGAGCGGCCTTTGGCCAGAACCACCAGGCGGACATCAGGCTGTTGCACATCAAGCTCACGCAGCCACGGGTGGAACAGCGCTTCCAAGTCCACCAGAACGGGATGCTCACCGCATGCGAGAAGGTTCTCAAAGTGAAAATCGGTGGCCTGCAATATATAAAGAATCGCCAGGTACTCTCCTTGCCGTTCATAGAAACGTGCGACTTCTTCCCTGGACCGACAGCCTGCGGTGTTGACGAATTCCACCCACCCATGAGTCTCCCGATTCAGGACCTTCAAGGTATAGAGCTGAGGATTTGCGCCTTTCTCGTTCACCCAGCGGATGAAGTCTTGAAAGTGCTGGTCAACGGAGATCGATCTGGGTTTGTAGACAAGCTCAAGTCCGCCTTCAAATCGCGCTATGAGAACGGACCGGCCCCGGCGGTGCGTGTCTCCTGCGCCGGCTGCGGCCTCCATCAGGACGCCACACTCCGAACCAATGTTGAAGAGCCTTGCGATTTCATTCCAGTCGGCAGCCAGGCGCTCGAGAAACTCGGCGCTAT
The DNA here is from genome assembly GCA_041493865.1 of Terriglobia bacterium. Classification (GTDB taxonomy): domain Bacteria; phylum Acidobacteriota; class Terriglobia; order Terriglobales; family Acidobacteriaceae; genus Angelobacter. The sequence continues at coordinate 1,267 of JBGPZS010000337.1, read as the reverse complement.
AGCTGATCCAATGGTCAATACAGCCAGCAAGCCGGCGCGCCAGCACAGGATATTCCGACAGAAGATTCAACGCTATATCCGTACGTGACAAACGTTCTGTGAAACTGGCGAATCGCTCTCCCGGCGTTGCCCCCCGGAGCACTCCCTCAAGCCTGGCTGCATTTAATTCCAGCACCATGGTCTTGGCAATCATCATCAGGAGGCGCGCAGGCAAGTTGGCGAACAGGGCGTCGACGGCGCGCGCCGGCTCAAAAGGCGCAGCAGCATGGTCTTGTTTGATCCTCTCCACTCTTGCTTGCAACTGAAGCCGGGCATCCATCATCAGCGGTTCAACCAGGTTCAAAAACCCGGCCTCCGGATGATTCTCAGCTTTTCCCCACTTCTCACGTTGCCCGTTCGGCGACGTTCGCGGCCCAGAGTAGGCGCGGGCCAGCATTTGCACCCACGCAGGCGCCGTGCTGTTCCCGCCTAATGCTTCAACAGGTGTCCCCAAGAGGCGTGTGAACTCGTCTTCAGTGATGCCGTCGATCGCGAGCCGATCAGCGAAGTATGAGCCCTTATCAAAGGGCGAACTCGCTCGCCACAAGGCAAGAGTCTCCGCGGCAAGGTCACGATCGATTGGAATTTGGGTCTTGTCCTCAGTCTGCCGGAATCTGGAGAGGCGCTCAGTCAGGGACCATGCCCGCCGCCAGGCGCCACCCAACCACGCAAAAACCGCGCGTGCCTGGGGGCCGGGATTATCGAGAATTGACGCGCCCATGGTGATATCTCTTGAGAGCAAAGGAAGGGATGGCAAAGCTTGAGATTTTACGCCTCGTGGGTCCGCTTCGGGTCGCGTGGTCACGGATCCACAAAGGCGCAAACCTGCAATACAACTATTTTCAGCGAAGTTGCGACCTATGGGTGACAAGCAGGCAAGGTGTCGCCGCTATCAGCACCCACATGACTTCCAATTGTGGAATGTCCAGAGCGTGCACTCCGGCGCCGTAGTCCCAGGGATAATCCCGGGTATGGAAAAATCCTCATCCAGCATAAGCCCGCCGGCGACCTTTAATTCCTGATCGGTCAACATAGTCGGGCCCGCGGGATGCTCGGGCAATATTTGAAGTTGTTGGGCAGAGAGACCGCGCCGATATCTGGGATCCTTCCACGAGCGAACGATATCCAGGTTTGCCATGGGGACCGCTGGGCTTTCTGTGGGGGTGATGGCAATATTTTCCATTTGAGCTCTCCTTTCCTTTCCTTTCAGTGTCTGGCGGACTGCATG
>JBGPZS010000377.1:0-4496 GCA_041493865.1 Terriglobia bacterium | reverse complement strand
GATAGATCTTTTCGTCATCGAGATCGAAATAGGTGTGAGCACTTCAACCCATAGGTAATACGTCTGGAACTCATTAAAATTTGCCAAAGACAAGGCTGGCGCAATGTTGAACGGCCATATATGGATGCCATGCGCGGATCTTGCTGAAAAGGCAGTCGCTTGGTGCCAGGAGCCCGGCTTCTTGTCCAGCGTTTGCTGCGTTACGGTGGGTTCGCGGTGATGGTGCGCGCTGACCTCTGGGACAGGTTGTGTGAAAGCTGAATCATTATGAAACTTTGGGCCCGCATCAACTCTGACTTTCTACTCAAGGAGCTCAGCAGCAAGAATTATTTTCCCACCGCCGGCTAGAGCGCTTGTCCTGAGTTGCCCGGCAGCCATGGTTGAGCTTCTCAAGGCCTCATCTGTTCTCTCGAAAGCATGAATCACAAAAAGAAATTAGGAAATATGGCATGTAAACTTAATAGTCCCTGCACCGCTAACCAATGCGGTTAGAACCTATATTGAGGATAGATGACTAGAAATAAAGAAACTATTGCGTCTTCGCACCGGAATCCTAGACTATTCACCTTGCAGGTTATGTGTCTTGACTGGTAGCATGCTCTCGGAAGGAGCTATATGGATACGCAACAGATCATCTCGGAGTTAGAGGCGGAGAGGGACCGTCTGGAGCAGGCAATTTCCGCTCTTCGTGGTTCCATGAGTGCCCGTCGTGGCGTTGCCGCTGGGGGTAAAGGCAGGCGGGGACGTCGTCGTTTGAGTGCGGCCGCGAAAAGGCGCATTTCGGAAATGATGAAAAAGCGCTGGGCTGAAAGAAAGAGAGCTGCCAAAGCAGCCTGAACGGGAAGAGGCAGGTAGAAGATAAGGTATAAAGGGGGCCGCTACAAAGCGGCCCTCTTTATTTTGATGCTCTCGGTCATCGCCGCCTGTTGTCCCGGCATGCTTGCGTAAAACCACTTGCCAGGTTGAGTTTCACGCGGCAACCGTCTATAACCAATCTCTTGTTTATTCTCGACCTCAGGTGAGTTCCATGATCGCGAAGACCGCCCTGTTCCTTGCTGCGTTGATGGTGGGCGAAGATTCAATTGGAAGAAGAAAACCCCGTAATTACCGATGGTCGGCTATAATGCTGCGCTTGGCCGCGATAAGAGGTGCAGGTTGCGACGCGAGATTCTTCTGATCTCCATTTTGCTTTCGAGCATGACTTACAACGCTTCTACTCAAGACCGCTCGTACGGCCGCTCCGTGGTGATGACGGACAAAGGCATTGTTGCCACCAGCCATTATCTGGCCTCGCAGGCGGGCGCGCAGGTGCTGGCCCAGGGCGGATCAGCCATGGACGCCGCCATTGCTGCAAATGCCGTGCTCGGCGTGACTGAGCCCATGATGAACGGCATCGGCGGTGATCTCTTTCTGATTTACTGGGACGCAAAGGCCGGCAAGCTGTACGGGCTCAACGCCAGCGGCTGGGCCCCGCGCAAGCTTACGATTGAATTTCTGGCCCAGCATGGCGTCACCGCCATGCCGCACGATGGCATTCACAGCGTGACCGTTCCCGGAGCCGTGGACGGCTGGAGCCAGGCGCACAAGCGCTTTGGCCGGCTGCCCTGGAAGGATTTGTTCACGCCGGCCATTTACTACGCCGAACATGGCTATGCCGTGCCGGAGATTATCCAGGATTATTGGGTAAGTGAAGAAGCCAAGCTGCGGAAGACTGATGAAGCCCGCAGGGTGTTTCTTCCCGGCGGCAAGGTCCCAGAACTCGGCTCCAGGTTTACTAATCCTGATATTGCGAAATCCTTGCGTTTGCTCGCTGAAAAAGGGCGAGACGCTTTTTATAAAGGCGAGATCGCCCAGGCCATCGTGCGCACCTCTACCGCTTTCGGTGGGACGATGGAGCTGCAAGACCTTGCCGATTTCTCCGCGGAGTGGGTTGAGCCCATCTCGACCGACTATCGCGGCTGGAAGATCTATGAGCTTCCACCCAACGTGCAGGGCATGGCAGCCCTGGAGATGCTCAACATCATGGGCAACTTTCAGCCCGATAAGGATGGTCCCAAAGGTGCGATTGAACTGCACAAGAGAATCGAGGCAATGAAGCTGGCCTACTCGGACCTATACCGCTACAACGCCGATCCTCGCTTCGCCAAAGTCCCGGTCACGGGTTTGCTCGATAAAGCTTATGCGGCCCAGCGCGCCGCGAAAATCAATCCAGACAAAGCCAACTGCAACCCTGGTCCGGGAAATCCCGCCACCAGTGACACGACATATCTTGCCGCAGTCGACAAGGAAGGCAACATTGCATCGCTCATCCAGAGCAATTACTCAGGCTTTGGGTCCGGCGTGGTGGTGGACGGGATGGGGTTTGCCCTGCAGAACCGCGGCGCCTTGTTTTCTCTCGATGCCACGCACCCCAACGCGCTACGGCCGCGCAAACGTCCGTTCCATACGATCATTCCCGCATTCATGGAGCGTGGCGATGTGCGTATCGGCTTTGGCATCATGGGCGGGGCCAATCAGCCGCTGGCGCATGCGCAGTTTGTCTCTAACCTTGTCGACTACGGCATGAATATCCAGGGGGCGCTGGAAGCTCCGCGCTTCACCGTAACCAGCGGGCAGGTCACCTGCGACATTCTGATTGAATCCCGCGTTGCGCCGGATGTAATACAAGCTTTGCGGCAAAAAGGCCACAACCTCATTGTACGCGCGGAGTACACGTCCCTGATGGGGCGCGGCCAGGCCGTTATGCACAATTCGAAGACGGGGATGAACTCGGCTGCTTCTGATCCGCGTGCCGATGGCGTTGCCGAACCTGAATCGATCCACCAGGAATTTGGTAAATGAGTGATTTGGTTAAATGAAAAACACGAAATTTATTCCATGAAGGGCCAGTGGGATTGATCTTCATTTACCAAATTACCAATTTGCCCATTTACCAATTTTCTAAACGTGTTCTTCGGCTGGCGAGATCATCGGCATCAGCAGCACCGGCGCCTTCATAAACTCAAAGCGATTGATGGTTTCGACGGCCCGTTGCACCGTGGCTTCCAGCGTTGGCTCCAGCGTAATCACGAATGAAAGCCGGTCTTTGGGCATGTGCGGTTCCTGGACCACGGAGTCGATATTGATTTCTTCACGCGCAATTGCTTCCGCGGTGCGGGCAAGAATTCCCGGCTGATCGTTGACGGTGAGTCGCAAAAACCAGCTTACCGGATTAGGCCTGGACAATGGCCGCAACGGCTCTGCACGATCAAATCCAGCTAGAAGACTGCTTGCAGCCTGGCCGCGGGCCATCTGCCGGGCAATCTGCAGCACGTCGGAAAGCACCGCGGTTCCGGTGGCGCCTCCGCCCGCGCCGCGCCCGTAAAGCATTTGTGTGCCGACTCTTTCACCGGCAATAAAGATGGCATTGTTCGCGCCCGCCGCCTTGGCCAGCATCGAGTCACGAGGTTCCAGCCACGGCTGCACGGCAATGTGCACTCCCGCCGGCACCCGCTCGGCAGAGGCCACCAGACGGATGGTCGAGTTCAAGCGGTGCGCGTAATGAAAATCAGTCGCAGTGATGTTACGGATGCCGGTCACTGGGATTTCCGAAGCGCGGACAGCGTGACCGAAAGCGATGCGGGCCAGGATCGCGATCTTGTCGCGAGCGTCCAGGCCATCGATATCCAGGCTTGAATCTGCCTCAGCGTAGCCGGCGGCCTGCGCCTGCTCCAGGGCGTGCGCAAATTCGATTCCGTGTTGCTCCATCTGCGTAAGAATGTAGTTGCAGGTGCCGTTCACAATGCCGTAGACGGCTTGAATGCGGTCCGCGGCCAGCGCTTCAGAGATAGCGCGGACCACCGGCACGCCGCCGGCAACGGTGGCTTCAATCCCGATAGGCAGGTTTTTTTCGCGCGCCAGAGCAAACAGATCGTCGCCATGCAGGGCGATGAGGGCCTTGTTCGCCGTGACCACGGCCTTGCCGTTTTCCAGGCTGGTACGGACTACATCCCGGGCAACGGTTGTTCCTCCAATCGCTTCGACCACAATATCCACGTCATTCGCGGTCACAACCTGCCGCCAGTCAGACACAACCGCGATTCCGTTCACGCCGGTTTCCGCAGCGCGCGGCCTTCTGCGGGAGATCCGCGTTACGATTACGGAAACCCCACCAGTGCGCTGGCTGATCTCTTCTGCGTGGCTGGTAAGAATCTCAGCCGTAGCGCGGCCCACGGTGCCATAGCCAACAATGCCGACCCGCACCCGCCCGGCATGTATTCGGTTTAACTTTTCTTTTTCTATTGCGTCCTCAATGCCGCGCATAGATTTGCTCCAGTGTCCTGATTACCGCATCGCCGTCGGCATCCATCGGTCCGAGCAGACTCTGCCCCGGCGCCTGTTTCATGTAGTCAACGTCTTTCAACATGTGCCCGGTAAGGACGAGTACGACTGTTTCTGCCGCCTTCACGAATCCCGTTGCTGCCAGCTTTTTAGTCCGGCCAGCGTCGCCGCTGACG
>JBGPZS010000524.1:0-3063 GCA_041493865.1 Terriglobia bacterium | reverse complement strand
CCGGCTTCCGGCACCGCTATGCCGGCGTCAGTGAGCGCCGATCCGCCGATGACACTCAACGCCTCATTCCTGATGGCCAACCGGCGCTTCACCCCGAGCCGGTCGCAAATCCGTTCAAACGCCCAGCGCTCCCGCTCTTCCGTCCGCTGCCCGTAACTGATGTGCAGCGCCGCCGTTTCTGATTCGCGCACTGCCAGCGCCGCGCAGACGCAGGAGTCCATGCCTCCGCTTAACAACACTACCGAACGAGGTTTTTCACCAGCCACAGCAAACCCTGATTTACGGAATCTCTACTTTTTCAGATGGTCCGGCAGCCGGAATAGCTGCCCTCATTATTCCTCAATTATCGCAAAACTTCAGCATTCGAGCCGGGTTACAGGCGCCACAAGACTTCACACTCCCTTGGTCGCGGGCTCCCAAATGAATTTGTGGATCTGTAATCCCAGACGGACATTCAGTCCGTCCTCTAATATCCATTCGGCCAACACGCGCGGATCAAGCTGGCAGTTGGAAGTATCACGCTCCGGAGCAGGGTTCTTCAAGAACACCGGGGAGAATAAAACGTCCTGTACCTTTTGTTCCAACCCATGCTGGCGGGTAAAGTCGCGTGCGAACTCATAGTCCATGCGGTCGCCCAGCACAAACTTGATCTCATCCGTGGTGGTGAGCGAAGCAAGGTTGCTCATCCGGAAAGTTCCGCCCTCGCCTGAACCGGGGCACTTCACATCGACGATCTTGTGAACAGCGGCCGGCACATTTTCCAGCGGACGCTCTCCACTGGTCTCCAGCAACAGCGTGTAGCCGCGCGCCAGAAGGCGCTCCATCAGCGGAACCAGCTCACGCTCCTGCAACATGGGTTCGCCGCCGGTGATCTCCACCAGCCCGCCGGGCGCAAGCCTGGCCACTGCCTGCTCCACCTCTTCAGCAGACATTTTTTTGCCGCCGGTGAAGGTGTATTCGCTGTCACACCAGGTACAACGCAGGTTGCACGCGGCCAGGCGCACGAAGATACAAGGAACGCCGGCAAAAGACGATTCTCCCTGGATGGACCGGTAAATTTCGATGATCTGCATGTGGTGGAGAAGGACAGCCGTTCACGGCCATGCCAAAAAGCTATTCCGAGTATCGAGCCGTGGTCGTGTCGGTTTCCCAGATGGTAACGTCTTTCACCGTCACGCGTCCGCTGGATACAGATTGCAAACGCCCATTCGTCTGATCATAAAAATACTTGGCGATGTTCTCCGCCGAAGGATTCACTTCGGTAAAAGGCGTAATGTCATTGAGCATCTGATGGTCCAGACGGTCAATGACATGTTTCATGACCTCTTTCAGGTCTTTAAAGTCGAGCAGCAATCCGGCCTTGTCCAATGCTGCGCCCTGCAGCGTTACCCGCACCTTGTAATTGTGCCCATGCGGGTTCTCGCATTTTCCCTTGTAGTCGCGCAGGTAATGCCCCGCGGCAAATGAGTCTTCGACCGTAACCTCGAACATCAAGTTCCCCTTGCTGGCGTGAAGGCGCATCAACGCCGTTGTCTTTATTGTAAAGCCTGGAGTTTGGCGGGGCCAGCAGCGAGGGACGGGCACGGATTCCCCCCTGAATTTTGGGCGGCCCCAAGCCCGCAGCGGCGCGAACTTTTGTGGGAACCTGGGGCCTGCCGCAAAGGGTGTATAAGACTACGTTCTGTCTGATTGGCTGTGGATCAGCGGCCAGCGTTTGATGGGACGCCAATTTCCGGTTTTCCAGTCGGCGTATTCGGTTTCCAGGGTGAAGCGGGGTTCAATGACGAAGTGCACGGCGGTCTTGTCCTCGAAGGCAATATCGATGGAGTTGTACTCGCCCATGGTAAAGAACTCGATGTAGTCGATGGCTTTGCCTTTGGCTTCTTCAAAGCGGTAGAAACTGCGTCCGGGATAGCGGCGGATGGTGGTTTTGCCGCGTTTGGTCTCGGTGAAACGCAGCGAGGCCGGAAGGTTGTTTTGTTTCTTGGATTTGGGTGGTTTGTGGGCGCGGGGTTGCGCCGGGGGAACAGAGCGTTTACTTTCAATAGCAGCCATTTTGCCTCCAATAAGGCGATTTGGTTAGGGCGCGTTCGGTGTATCTGCACCGGGCGCTGCCCGTTGGGTTGTGGTTTTACTTCTTCTTGGTCGATTTCCTTTTCTTGTGTGGCACAGCACCGGGGCCCACGGCACGCGCGGTTTTCGCGTGCTGGGGTTGAGGGGCCCACGGCTGTGGCTTCTGCTTCTCTCTTAGTTTTTGATAACGAGTTTTCCTGCCGTTAGCGATCTTAGGCAGGAGTTTGCGGACGTGTTCGATTTCCTCCTCGGTCCAGACGTGAAGCTTGGCCGTACCCACGTCGACTATGGTTGGCGCGGGCACCTTCCCTACCGCAACATATTGAGCCAATGTGGCAGTATGGAGGCCCAGCTTCTTAGCGGCCTGACGGGTTGAGAAGGTTTTCATTCACAGAAAGTGTCTGTGATAGATCGCGTTTTGTCAAGTAAAATCATGGCTGCTGAGTGAGTGCGATCTGGTTATGTGCGTCGGTCTGGCTTCCTACAAGCCCGTTTCCGGATAGCTTCCGGTTTGCCGACGGTACGGGAGTTGATGGCGATAAGCGCGTTTAGCGGGAAATTTCCGAGAAACGGACATAATGGATAGCAACACCGGAAGGTCCGGCAACTGGGTCAGTAGACGCTGGGAGGCTTTGCGCGAGTAATTCCGCTCACCATGTCTTCGCCGGCACTTGTCCGAGATGATGGGCAGGATCGCTAAGGGACTGGAAGATGTGAAAAAATCAGTTAGGGCCGCAGATGAACTCCCATGAACGCGGATAACCTATGGTGTTTTCTATCGGTGTTCATCCGCGTTCATTGGGGCACTTACTGGATTCGCGCTGGAAGGACTACGAGATGCGGAAAGGATTTACGAGAAAACCACAAGGGGACGAGCCCGCGATAGGAGGCAAGAACTACATAACGCGGAGCGGGCTGCAGCGCCTCAAAGATGAGCACCGGTTTCTGCTCACCAGGGAACGCCCGGCCGTGACGGAGGTGGTGGCATGG
>JBGPZS010000417.1:0-4114 GCA_041493865.1 Terriglobia bacterium | reverse complement strand
TTGCCTACGCCGCCCAGCCCGGAAAGCGCCTGCTTGCCTCTCTCCTTCAAATCGTCGCGGAGACAGCTAAGCAGTTCCTCGCGGCCGGTGAAGGCTTCATTTCTAGAATGAGGCACGTTCCAAGGCTTGGCGGCTCCGGTTGCCGGCGTTTTCTTAGTTGGCCTAAAAGATTCGGCCGGCGTTCCCACTCCCGGCTTTTCTACTTCCGGGTGCTGACGAAGCCGGTTGATTAGATGCTGATAGCCGCTGTTGTCTTTGACCAGATAGTAGGTCGCGGATTGCAATGCAATGGGAATGTCCTGGATATTTTCGGGGCCGAACACCACTGGAATGAACCGTTCATTGTTGGCCGAAGCATTGTAGAGATATTGCAGGGTGAGAGCGCTCTCCCAAATGGCCCCTTTTCCAACACCCTCTTTTTCTCGGCGCTCAGCGCGGCCCAGATAAATCGGCGTGCATACTACCAGCACGAAATCAGACTCCCTGATCTGTTTTTCCATCCATACCGGCCAGCCTTCGCGAGGTGAAGTCTCATATTGGTCGATGGCAGCATCAATCCCATCGCCACGTAATCGGTTCGCTAGATTGAGCACGCTTTGCTCATGCTCAGGGCTATCGTGGCTATAGCTGATGAATACTTTGGCTGGTCTTTCGGGAGACATGCGCTGCGCTGATTGTATCCCGATCAAGCGTTTTTCACGTAGAAACTTTGTTGGACGTAGATGTCAGAAACCCCGTTTTCTCCGTGTCTCTGTGCCTCCGTGGTAGGTTTACAGTTCCTGTCCGCGTTAATCCCCGCTAAGATGTACCGCTTCCATCTCCCGCTCTTCCGCCTCCGCGCGTTTCTTCCTGCCGAAACTCCTGTCGATGGTATTGCGGAACCAGCGTTGCAGGCGGTCGAGATAGACGAAGTAAACCGGCGTGATGTACAGCGTGAGCGTCTGCGAGAAGATCAGTCCTCCGACCACGGCCAGGCCCAGCGGGCGGCGTGATTCGGCGCCGGCGCCAAAGCCCATCGCGATCGGCAAGGTGCCCATCAGCGCGGCCATGGTGGTCATCATGATGGGGCGGAAGCGGACCAGCGCGCCCTGGTAGATGGCTTCCGGCGCGCTCTTGCCGTCTTCACGCTGCGCGCCCAGGGCAAAATCGATCATCATGATGGCGTTTTTCTTTACCAGGCCCACCAGCATGATCACGCCGACAAACGCGTAGATGCTCAGGTCGGTATGGAAGAGCTTGAGCGTGAGCAGCGCGCCCACGCCGGCCGAGGGCAGTCCGGAAAGAATGGTGATGGGATGGATAAAGCTTTCGTAGAGAATGCCCAGCACAATATAGATCACCAGGATGGCCATCAGCAGCAGCAATCCCAGCCCTTTGAACGAGGACTCAAAGGCCTGCGCCGTGCCTTGCAGGCTGGTGGTGATGGTCTGCGGCAAGATCTGCGCGCCTTCGCGATTGACGGCCGTGATGGCATCGCCCAGCGCCACGCCCGGCCTCAGGTTGAAGCTCACGGTGACCGCCGGAAGCTGTCCCAGGTGCGTCACCGTGAGCGGTCCCACTTCTTTCTTGAAGCTGGCCAGCGCTCCCATGGGCACGAGTTGTCCAGTTTTGGAACGGACATACAACATGCTCAGCGCGGAAGGATCGCGCTGGTATTGCGGCTCCAGCTCCATGATGACTTTGTATTGATTGTTGGGCGCGTAGATGGTGGAGATCTGGCGCGAGCCATAAGCGCTGTAGAGCGCGTCTTCCAGCGTGCGCGGATCAACGTTGAGCGCCGCGGCCTTGTCGCGATCGATGTTCACGGTGACCTGCGGGTTCTTGATCTGCAAGTCGCTGGTTACGTCCTGCAATTGCGGCAGAGCGCGCAGCCGCTGCTCAAGTTTCGGCGCGTACTGGTAAAGCTCGACCGTGTCCGGCCCCTGGAGCGTGAACTGGTACTGGCTCTTGGTGAGCTGTCCGCCGATGCGGATGGGCGGCGGAATTTGCAGAAAGACATTGATCCCGGGAATCTGCATCAGCTTGGGGCGCAGCTCTTCAATGATCTTGTCGACATGCGGGCGCGTTTTGCGGTCGGTGAGGCGGGCGAAGATGCGTCCGGAGTTGAGCGCGGCATTTACGCCGCCACCGCCGACAGTCGACATGTAGTTCGCCACATAAGGGCTCTCGCCGATAATGCGTGCCGCCTCCTTTTGGTGGCGGACCATGTCCTCAAACGAGATGCCCTGTATACCTTCAGTGAAAGCGAAGAGCTGGCCCTGGTCTTCATTGGGCAAGAAGCCCTTGGGGATGGTGATGAAGAGCCACACCGTCGCGCCGAGAATCGCAAAAGAGAAGAGCAGCGTGATGAGCGGATGCGCCATGACTTTTTTGAGGCTCCAGTCATAGCCGTTGCGCAGGCCGTCGAAGATTGCTTCGGTTTTCCGGTAGAGAAGTCCGTGGCGCTGGTGCTCTGTGCTCCGCAGAAAGCGGCTGCACAGCATGGGCGTGAGCGTGAGCGAGACGAACCCGGAAACCAGAATAGCCACGCCGATGGTCACCGCAAACTCGTGCAGCAGGCGCCCGACGAGCCCGCCCATGAAGAGCACGGGAATAAAAACCGCCGCCAGAGAAATGGTCATGGAGATGATGGTGAAGCCGATCTCCTTCGCGCCTTCCACCGCCGCCTGGTAGGGACGCTTGCCCATCTCCATGTGGCGGACGATATTTTCCAGCATCACGATGGCATCGTCGACCACAAAGCCCACGGTGAGCGTGAGCGCCATCAGCGAGAGGTTGTCCAGACTGTAGCCGAGCAGGTACATCACGGAGAACGTGCCCACAATCGACATGGGCAGCGCCAGGCTGGGAATGATCGTGGCCGAAATATTGCGCAGGAAAAGGAAGATCACCATGACGACCAGAGCAATCGTCAGCATGAGCGTGAACTTTACGTCATTGACCGAATTGCGGATTGAGACCGAGCGGTCATACAAAATATTCAGCTTGATGCCGGCCGGCATCTGCTGCTGCATCTGCGGCAGCAATTTCTTGATGCTGTCCACCACTTCCACCGTGTTGGTGCCGGGCTGGCGCTGGATGGCGAGAACGATGGCGCGATCGCCGCTGAACCAGCTTGCGGTCTTGTCGTTTTCCACGCTGTCAAAAACGTGGCCAACTTCGTCCAGCCGCACGGGCGAACCGTTGCGGTAAGCAACGATCAGCGATTTGTAAGCCTTGGCCTCAAGCAACTGTCCGGTGGCTTGCACGGTATACGCAGTGGAGGAGCCGAACAGCGTTCCCGTGGGAAGATTGACGTTGGCGTTGGTAATGGCGTTGGCAACTTCGTCGATGCCGATCTGGTGGACGGCCAGCGCGCGCGGATCAACCTGCGCCCGCACGGCGTATTTCTGCGTGCCAAAGACCTGCACCTGGGCCACGCCGCTCACCATGGAGAGCCGCTGCGCCACGGTGGTCTGCGCCGCTTCATCGACATCGGAGAGGCGCACGGTGGGCGCGGCCAGTGCCAGGTAGAGCACCGGCTGGTCGGCCGGATTCACTTTCTGGTACGAAGGCGGCGCCGGCATTTCCGGCGGAAGCTGTGATGCCGTCTTGGCGATCATGGCCTGCACGTCCTGCGCCGCGGCGTCAATGTTGCGGTCCAGCGTGAACTGCAGGGTGATGCTGGTGCCGCCGAGCGCGCTGGACGAAGTCATGGAATCCAGGCCGGCGATTGTGGAGAACTGCTTTTCTAGCGGCAGCGCAACCGCTGCAGCCATGGTGTCCGGGCTGGCGCCGGGCAATGACGCGTTTACCTGAATGGTGGGAAAATCCACGTTAGGCAGATCGCTCACCGGCAACAGGCGATAAGCAAAGATGCCGAAGATCAAGATTGCCGCCATGATCAGCGTGGTGGTGATGGGCCGCCGTATAAATAGCTGTGTGTTCATGACTGTGACCCTTGAACCCTTGAACTACGATCCGCTCTTGATGTCGACTTTTGCGCCGGGCGTCAGGCGCAGCTGGCCGTCAGTGACCACGCGTTGTCCTGGCTGCAATCCGGAAGAGATCACGGTGTCATCGCCAACGTTCCATCCCACTTTTACTGGTTGCTGTTGCGCCGTGAGGTCCTGAT
>JBGPZS010000363.1:0-4626 GCA_041493865.1 Terriglobia bacterium | reverse complement strand
GGAAAAAATCGAACAGGACCCCGAAGATCCCAGATATCTCAAGACCGTTCGCGGCGCGGGATACAAGTTTGAGGCGGCCAAGTGAGGAGCCGCATCTTTCTCAAAGCGATGGGGGCCTTTGTGGCGGTGATTGCCGCCAGCGCGACACTTGGCTGGTGAAGTTTCAAGTATAGTGTTGGCATGAAACTCAGAATGCTTACTCCGTTTATTGCTGCCGCACTTCTTTTGTCAGGACTTGCCGCAGCGCAAAACAAACCTAGTGCAGAAAAGAACGATCCACTTTCCCTGGTAAAGATTGCCTCAAATGTAGCCAGCAACACCCAACACCAGGACCTGAACGGATTTCTTGCGATTTACGTTGACTCTGAGAGCTGGGCGGCAGCGCTCAAGGACGGCGATCTTGGCCCGTTTCTCAAGCTGAAAGAAGTAAAGCCCGGCCGCAGCGCGGTTCTTTTCTTCTCGCCGGAGAAAGATACGGCCATAAGCATCTTTTTTGACGGCAATTCGCCATTCGGCATGACCTTCGCCAAAGCCAAAAGTGGCAAAATCGAAGACGGTGATATCTCGTCTGCTTATAAACCAGTTTCGAAAGAAATGCTCAAAGACGCGGGACAAGAGTTGCAGTTCAACAAGGGCGATGTTTCCACAGACGACGGGCAGCCCCTTACTGCTTTTCAAATCACCAGCACCGGCAAGAAGGCAACAAACTGAACATTCTCCGCGTCCAGATACCTCAAGACCGTCCTCGGCGCGGGGACAAGTCTGAGGCGGCCAAGTGAGAAACCGCATCTTTCTCAAAGCGATGGGGGCCTTTGTGGCGGTGATAGCCGCCGCCACGCTCACGCTCGATATCAGCATCCGGCATACCTGGGAAAATGCTTTGCGCAGTGACATCGAGCGACTGCTGGTGCAGAACGCCCAGGGCTTCGCGCTTCGCGTGGAAAACGACCATCAGCATTCGCTGCAACAGATGGCCACTGAAGAGGCCCGCATTACCGAAACCCGCGTCACCATCATTGCGCGTGACGGCACCGTGCTGGCGGATTCCGAGGCCGACCCGAAAACCATGGAGAACCATGCCGGCCGTCCGGAAATTGCGGCCGCTCTCAGTGGAAAGATTGGCAGTTCTACCCGTCTCAGCCACACAGTGGGCGTCGAATTTCTTTATCTCGCCGTCCCCAGCGGTGACAAGGTCGTCCGCCTGGCGTACCCGCTTGCCAGCATTCAGCAGCACATAGCCTCCATCCGCTCCAACCTGCTGCGGGCTACGGGGCTGGCGCTGCTGCTGGCCCTCGTCCTGGCCGTGGTGATTGCTGAGGTCATTTCGCGCAGGCTGCGCCGCATTGTGCGTTTTGCCGAGCAGGTGGCGGCCGGCGATCTCTCCGCGCGCATCGCCGAAACCAGCGGTGACGAGATTGCGCAGGTCGCCATGGCCCTTGACCGCACTGCCCGGCGCCTGGAAGAAAATTTTGCCGCCGTGCGTGAGAGCCGTTCCGAGCTTGAGGCCCTTCTCAACAGCATGACGGATGGCGTGATCGCCGTTTCGCCGGACATGAAGGTACGCTGGGCCAATCACGCCATTGCCGGCATCCTCCATCAACCTGTGCGCATCGGCGTACCGGTGATTGAACTGCTTCGCCATCCTGATTTCCTGGCTACACTCAACGAGGCGCTCAAATCGAAGCGGCGGGAGAGCACGATCGCGACATCGCTTTCCGGACGTAGATCGTTTTCCGTCACCGCCGAACCGTTGCCCGATGGCGGCGTGGTCAGCGTGCTGCATGACATCTCCGAGGTGGAGCGCGTGGAGAAAACCCGGCGTGACTTCATCGCCAACGTTTCCCATGAACTGCGCACGCCTCTGACTTCCATCCGCGGCTACGCTGAGACCCTGCTCGAATCCGACGGCCTGCTCACTGACAATGCGCGGGAGTTCCTGCAGGTCATCCGCCGCAACGCGGAGCGTATGGGGCGTCTCACGGAAGACCTGCTGGTGCTCGCGCGCGTGGAATCGGGAGAAGAGAAACTGGACCTGCGTCCCCAATTCGCGCGCCAGTTGCTGGCGGAGGCGGTTTCTTCCATGCAGGAAAATGCCCGCGCCGCCGAGGTGGACCTCACCGTGGAAAATATTCCCGATTGGTCGGTGATGGCCGATGCGTATGCCGTGCATCAGGTCTTTGGCAACCTGATCAGCAATGCCTTGCGTTACGCCCAGAGCGGAAAAAAGATCATTATCGGAGCGCACGAGCGCGAAAACGGGATCGAGTTCCTTGTGCGCGATTTCGGCCCCGGCATCGCCTCGGAACACCTGCCGCGGATCTTCGAGCGCTTTTACCGCGTCGATAAGGCACGGTCTCGTGAGAGCGGCGGTACCGGTCTTGGCCTGGCGATCGTAAAACACATCGTGCTCAATCATAGCGGCTCGGTCCGCGTGGAGAGCGCCGTAGGACACGGAACCACTTTCTTCTTTCTTCTTCCTAAAGCCTAGCTTCTTCCTAAAGCCTAGATAGGCCTTGTCCCCGCATGGTCCGCCTGGATCTTCTGCTGGCTTCCTTGGGTCTTTGATTTTCACCCCCCATTCATATTCTCTTCATCCATCGTTAATAAATGTTCCTTATAAGAGTGCGTTGCACGAATCGTTGCGAGAGTGCAGACGCGCCAGTACGAGACCGCATTTCTAACCCAGCAAAAATCGTCACCCCTAGCGGGGAGGAGCTTGTAATGAAACTGTTTCGACACATGTGGTTCTTTTGCTTGATCTCAAGTTTTGTGCTTGGCCAAAGCACGCCCAGCAACAATGCAAAGCCTGATGACAACCGAATTGCAGACCAGATCAAGACACTGCAAGACGCCATCGCCAACCAGCAGCAGCAGATTGAGTCGTTGCGGCAGGAACTCGCCAACCGGAAGCAGGCCGAGTCAGAACCGCGTTTGACCAACGCGTCGCTCACCACCGGCAGGACGTCTGCCGCTGTCGACCAGGAAGCGGAAAAGCCCAAAGATTCACCGATCTCCTTCCGCATCGGCGGCGCGGACTTTACCCCCGGAGGTTTCGTGGACTTTACCAGCGTCTTCCGCTCCACCAACACGGGATCGGTAGTTTCCACCAGTTTTGGCGCCATTCCGTTCAGTACCTCCGCCAACGCCCATCTAACCGAGTTCCGGGCAACCGGACAATATTCCCGCTTTAATTTGAAAATCGCGGGCAAATACGGCGCCAACAACGTGACCGGCTACATCGAGAGCGACTTCAACGGCAATGACGCCGCCAACGTATTTGTCGGCACCAACCCGCATACCATGCGCCTGCGCCTCTACTGGCTCGACCTCAAACGCGGCCAGTGGGAGTTCCTGGGTGGACAGTCCTGGGGCCTGCTTACGCCGAATCGCACCGGTGTCTCGCCGACACCGTCCGATCTGGCAACCACCTTGAGTGAAGATGCCAACATACACGTGGGCATTCACCACACGCGCCAGGGCACATTCAGAGCGGTGTGGCACCCGAATGACCACATCGCCTGGGCCGTCGCCGTGGAGAACCCGCAACAGTTCACCAACGGTGAGGTCCTGGTGCCAACCGCATTCTCTGCCGTACTAGCCAACCAGCTTGATGGCGGCGCGACCACCGGCGTTCCCAACGCAGGACCGGATCTGGCTACCAAGCTTGCCTGGGACACCATCGCCGGCGGAAAGAAGTATCACTTTGAGGTTGGTGGCATGTTCACCACCGCAAAGGTGAGTGTCCTACCCACAGGCGCTACCCAGTTTTCCACCCATTCCAGCATCGGCGGCGGCTTTGAAACAGCTTTCAACGTGGAGCTGATCAAGAACTTCCGTTTCCTGGCAAACGGCATGTACGGCGATGGCATCGGCCGTTACCTCACCGGCCTTGGTCCGCAATACGTGGTGCGCCCGGTTGCCCTGACCCCAACGACATTCGACGTTGCGACATCCATGGTCCACTCCGGCGGCGGAACCGCAGGGTTTGAGTTCCAGCTTGGCTCCAAAACGCAGATTGGGACCTACTACGGCGGCTACTACTTTCAGCGCAACGCATTCCCTGACGTCACTTCACCGGCCGTCACCAAGCCCATCATCGGCTTCGGTGGCATAGGCTCGGCCAACACCAATAACCGGGCCATCCAGGAAGCAACCATCGACTGGACGCAAACTTTCTGGAAGAACCCGCAGTACGGAGCTGTTCTGCTCGTCACACAGGCTTCGTACCTGACCCGCGCTCCCTGGTTTGTGGCCGCTGGCGCGCCCAAAAACGCGCACCTCACCATGGGTTACGTGGGCTTCCGCTACGTGCTGCCTTAGGCCTGGCGAAGTATTTCTCCCTGCTCTTTTCTTTGGAGCGCCGGACAGCATCCGGCGCTCCTTTTTTTGCCGATTTTGCAGCCAAACCACGTCCATTCGAGCCCCAATTGCGTCTGATCCCATAGCTGAATCGCTCTTGGTTTTGTTCTTCAATTACTCATTTACCAAATTACCCATTTACCAAATTTCTCCCCGGGAATACCCAGTTCTTAAAAATCATCAATTTTGGCATTTCCGGCGATTTTGGCAATCTCTTCTTGCACCCCTCTGCCTGCGTCCCTCAGCCAGACCCCCACCCCCCTATAG
>JBGPZS010000424.1:0-4062 GCA_041493865.1 Terriglobia bacterium | reverse complement strand
GCGCGCATCTGGTTGCAGCGCATGATTTCGATTTCGGCATAGCACTGCGCCAGCTTTTGCCGGATGATCGGATCTTCCGCCGCGGGCCGGCCATTGCGCTCGGTGGTCCGGGCCAGGTCGATCAGCCGCTCCATGTTGCGGCGATAAGTAATCTGCAACCCCGCGCCAAAGGTTCCGCGCTCATGCATCAGAGTGCCCATGGCCACGCCCCAGCCTTCGTTCACCTTGCCCACAACGTTCGCCGCGGGCACGCGCATGTCGTGGAAAAAGAGCTCGTTGAATTCGGTTTCGCCGGTCATCTGGCGCAGCGGCCTCACTTCCACACCGGGTGTCTTCATGTCCACCAGCAGCACGGTCAGGCCTTTGTGCTTGGGGACATCAGGGTCCGTGCGGACCACCAGTTCGCACCAGTCGGCGGCCCAGCCGTAGCTGTTCCACACTTTTTGCCCGTTGACGATGTAGTGGTCGCCTTGGAGCTTGGCCTCACAGCGCACATTGGCCAGGTCAGAGCCGGCATCGGGTTCAGAGAATCCCTGGCACCAGATTTCTTCAGCACTCAGGATCTTGGCCAGGTAGCGCTTCTTCTGCGTCTCAGTGCCAAAGGCAATGATGGTCGGCCCGATGATGCCCAGCCCCAGCACGTTGGCCAGCGGCGGCGCTGAGGCCAGCGCCATCTCTTGCCAGAAAACCACCTGCTCCATCAGGCTTGCGCCGCGGCCGCCGTATTCTTTGGGCCATGAAATTCCCGCCCAGCCACCTTCATACAGTTTGCGTTGCCACCGCTTGAGATATTCGAAGCGCGACTCCATCGACTCTTCGCGGCGTTCGTCCCAATCCGTGGGAGCATTGGCTGAGAGCCAACTGCGCAACTCATCGCGAAACTTGATTTCTTCCGGGCTAAGATTCAGGTCCATCGGTCCTCCGGCGTGGAGCACAGGCACCTTCGCCTGTGCTTTACCTTAATGAATCGCCATTCATTTTGGGAGACAAGTTTACATCTTTCGCGACTGTTACGCTCAACCAGGCAAGAAGAACATTCTGAGCGGCCAACTAAACTGTTTTGACCATGTGAATGACCGGCAGCGTAATGCCGCCTTCCAGCGGGACCTCCAGCCTCTCCAGGGCGACGTAACCTCGAGTCTGGAACAGCTTCACTCCGGTCAGGGTGGCTCCCATCTCAAAGCGCGTGAACCCGGCGGCCCGGGCCGCGGCTTCACAGGCATCCAACAGCATGGCGCCAATGCCGCGCCGCGCCCAGTCGGGATGCACAAAGAATGCGCGTATCTTTGCTGCATCGGTGCGCGGATCCAATAGATCATCCTGGCGGTCCCGCCAGCGGTCTCCGCCGTAGAGTGTCTTGCGCTTGCTCCAGCCGCCGCAGGCAACCGTGACCGGCCTATCGCTCGCGTTTGATTCCAGAGATGGCATGGTCTCGGCTACCAGGTACGTGCCGTCGGCAATCAGTTGGCTGTCCACGCCGAAGACGGTCCTGAGCGCGCTATCAATTTGCGCCGGCGAGTAATCCTGGGCCTGCAAACGGCGTACAGAAGCGTCAATCAGTTCACGCAGGACAGGGATCTCCGCGGAGACGGCGGGTCGAATCTGGAAGCCTGGCGACATAAGAGGCAGAAAGTTAAATTCTATTCGAAAATAAGAAAGCGGCCCGCCGGCCGCTTGCCTTCGACTGATTCAATCGCGAGAAGATTATTTCTGCCCCATCTGTGCTAGAAAAGCCTTTACTTCACCGGCATGTACTCCGTTGGGATCGAGCTGTAGATATTTGTTGCAGGTGGCTTTGGCGTCGTCAAATTTATGCGCGTTGAACTGCACGCCGCACAAGTTGTACTGGCTTAAAGGGGAAGGATCCGTCTCCGCGGCCTTTTTGAACGCGGCAATGCCCTCATCCACCTTTTGCATCTTCAGATAGACATTGCCCTGGGAGGTCAGCATCCGCACCGTACCGGCCTTGGCCGCGGCTGGATTTAAAGTAGGGATCTGTGCATCGGCGGGTGAGGCGCCGGCGATGACACCTTTGGCCACCTCAATGCCCTTCTCGTAAGTTTGCACCGCTTCCGGGAGTTTGTCTGACTTGCTCTGCGCCTCACCCAGGAAGAAGTAGAAGTCCCAGCGGGTCGTGTCGGGCGCGGCCGCGATCAACTGTTTGAGCGCGTTCTCCGCCTTGGGCCAGTCCTGCGCCCGCCGGGCGGTCTGCGCTTCAGTGATCAGGGAATTCATGCCGGCAATCTTTTCGTTGTCGGCTTTTATCTTGGCCAACTGCTCTTTGGTGAGCTTGGGCGCGGGCGGATCGGGCACGCCGAACTTGTTGTGTGCTGCCGGCTGGCCGCCCTTGGGCACGTCGATATTCAGGACGTTGGTAGCGGACGTGTTGCCGGTGCCCAGAGCGGTCTTCTCAGTGAAAAGTTTTTCCCCTTTTTCTCCGAAAACTTCGACCTGGTAGTTGCCATAAGGCACGCCTACCAGCACGAACTCCCCTTTTTTGTCTGTCTTGGTTTTATAGCTCTTGCTGGTATCGGTGTTGGTTAAGACTACCTGGACGTTGGGCGAGGGGTTTCCCTCCTGTGTGACCTTGCCTTCCGTCGGCGCTCCAACCGTTTGTGAACGCGCCGGCAAAAATCCGAATGTAAAAAGCAGTGCGGCCAGCGCAAAAACAATGGGATTCCTCTTCATCGTTGCTGTAGCCTCCAGTGTCTTGAAGTTAAATGGCATCCCTGTAAAAGATGCTTCTGCCCGGGCACGCGCTGCCAGGGCCTGTTCCGGGCAGGACGGCGGCGCTCCAAGACAATTCAAGCTCTAACCTTCGTGAATTATTTCTTCTTTTTGTCCTTGTAGGATGTCTCTATTTTGGCGCCGATGTAAGTCAGCATTTGCTTCACATCATTAGCATGCTTGCCATCCGGCTCAAGTTCCAGGTACTTGTTCAGGGCGTCGGCCGTGCCGGCGGGCGCCTGCAGCTTGCCATCTTTGTCTGATTTGCTGTCGCCCATCATCAGCGACCCCTTGATGAAATAGGCCTCCGCTTTGTTAGGATCGGCCGCAATAGCTTTGTCACAGGCAGCCAGGGCCCCCTGCGTGTTGCCGCTGTTGTATTGCGTCGCGCACAAATTGAAGTATGCAGTTGCCGGGTTGGGATCCAGTGCTGCCGCCTTGGTATAGGCTTCAACCGCTTTGTCAGTCTTTTTCAGCTTGAGATACGCGGCAGCTTCGTTGCCCAGCATTTGCGCCATTGCAACCTTGGCCTTGGCGGGATCAGCCTTGGGATCGGTTTTGGAGGCATTTTCAGCCAGGGGAATGACTTTTTCGTAGGTATCGACGGCTTCCTGATATTCGCCGAGATTCGATTGCATGTTGCCTAAAGCCTGCTGGTATTCCCAGCGATTCGGCTCCGCGGCGATCATTTTCTTCAGTGTATCCGCTGCCAGCTGCCAGTCCTTGGCTGCCTGGGCGGTATTGTACTGATTGATCAGCGTGTTCATACTCAGCCCTCTTTCTCGTTCGGCTTTCAGTCTTTCCATCTCCTCATTGCTGATCTTGGGCTGGCCCGCGGTACCGGAGGAAACATCAACGGAGATATCATTCATGGTGGTGCCATTCTCGGATACGAGCGCTACAACTTTCTTGTATATGCCTTCCCCGCTCGCGTTAAACACTTCCATGTCGTACTGGCCGAATGGGATTGCAACGCCGGTAATTTGACCGTTCTTGTCGGCCTTCATCTTGTAAGCCCTGCCATTGTCTTTGCTGGTGAGAACCACTTGCACGTCGGGCACTGGCTTGCCTCCGGCAGTGATCGTTCCCTTCACCCTTGCGGCCGTAGCCTGGGACCAGACAGTTACGCTTCCCAACAGGAAAAACAGAGTCAGCATCGCTGCATACGTCAATTTCGTTTTCATCATTGTCGAGCCTCCGGCTTCAACTTAGGTGTTATATTTTATGGCCTGCCACGCTTGATCTGCCCTGGGGCAGATACGGAATCGGATCGTGGGCTTCAGCGTCATCGAAAGCGCGCTGGCGCAGCACACAACTCTCGCACACCCCGCATGC
>JBGPZS010000421.1:0-4087 GCA_041493865.1 Terriglobia bacterium | reverse complement strand
GGGCATTACCACACGGTCATAGATCCACAGCAGCAGTGCGGTCAGCACGCCGACGCCGATCACCGCCCACCACATTTTTTCCGGCTGGTGCCTGACCTCGCCGAAGTGATGGATTAGCTTCCCGCCGAACCAGCCCGCGATCAGCGAGCCGATCCCAATGGGTAAGAATGCAAATCCCATGTAGGTGCCCTGCTGTCCGGGCGGCGCCAGCCGGGAAATATATTCGTAATACCGCGGTGATTGAATGATTTCACCGATGGCAACAACCGCCAGCGTGAGGTAGGCCATCAGCACGGTGGGATGAATGACCAGGAGAATCCACGCTACTGCCGAGATAAGAGTCCCCAGGGTGATGGCACGAAACGACGCGACTTTTTGCATCGCAAGGTTCACCAGCACGGTAAAGGCAATCACCAACAGAGGCCCTGTAATCAGCATGAGCTCCGTATCCGCTTTTGGATCGATGTAATCATGAACGAAAAGCGGCAGAATGATGAACTCCTGCCAGTAGACGATCCAGTATCCGGAAAAGATCAACAGAAAAAGCATGAAGCGCGGGTTCGATAGAACGGTCCCGAAGTTGGTTGCGGCCTGCTTCAGGCTGGCGGTCTGAACGTCGCCTGACTGCTTGGGTTCGCGGAAAAAGATCAGCACGGCAAAGAACATGATGAAGACGCTCAGGGCGGCAACGCGAAACACATTTTCCACACTCATATGGCGATGGACCCAGGACGCGACAAACGGCCCGGCGGCCCCGCCGATGTTTACCAGTGTGTAATAGATGGAATAACCAATCGAGCGGACGTTGTCCTTGGAGGCCCGCGCCGTGGTGCCCACAACGGCAGGCTTTACCAGCACGATGCCCAGGGCAGGAAGCGCTAAAACCAGCATGACCAGCACAATCAGCGGCATGTGATCGCGGATCGGGCCGAGCCATGGGGCCCCCAGCGAGCCCAGCAGAAAATAAGAACAGCTCAGGATGAGATAGGCGAGCGAGAGTGCGCGACGGAACCCGAGACGGTCGGCCACCGTGCCGCCGAACGCAGCCAGAAACCATACCAGCCCGCCAAACAGTCCGGTTAGACTGCTGGCCTGCTGCACGGGAAACATCAAAGCTTCGTGCAGGTATCGCGCCAGAGAAGCGAAAGCCGCGTAATACGAGAGCCGCTCAAACAACTCCGTGATGTTGGCGACCCAGAAAGGCCGCTCAAAGCCAGTCTTTATCTGCTGTAAGCGATCAGAAAAGGACAAAGTATTCTCCTTGTCGCAAGCGTTCGATTAGCGTACCGGCATTAGCGCTCCAGCCAGGCGCTGTTCCACCGCCGCCCGGGTCAGGCCGGAAATTCGGACCATTTTGTTTCGGCTGGTTTCGCCGCTGGCTATGGTAACGGAGGAGCGGGGAATTGCAAACAAATCAGCGAAGAATTCAATCACCGCCTGGTTCGCCTTGCCCTCCACGGGAGGAGCGGTCAGGGAAAGCTTCAGCGCTTCGCCGACGATGCCGGTGATGGCGTTCTTGCGGGCGCGGGGATGGACCCTGACGGCGAAAGTTGCACCCTTCGCGGTCTCGTTTACCGGAACCATTGTTTGAGTGAAAAAACAAACTCCACAGTAACCGTTATGCCAACCACGATCACCTGCGGATTCTGTTTGAACTCGTGGTGTAGCAGCCATGGTACCGCAATCACAAAGACCGCGAACAGCAGCAGGTTGGCGAGAGTGCTGGCGCCCAGGGTCAGCTTGTCAGCCGGACGGGCGGCGCGAATTAGGTTCAGCAGCGCGCAAAAGATCATGGTCAGGCCGCCGGTTAGGAACCAGATTGCTTCAAGGCCTAGGGTCTTGTAGGCGATGAAGGTTCCGGCACTGTGCATGCACCCCAGTATCAACAAAGCCCAGGCAAAGAGGCGATCTGTCGTCTTCATGGTTTCGGCCTCGCCCCAAAGATTGCCGAGCCCACGCGCACGCAGGTTGCACCCTCTTCGATGGCCACTTCAAAGTCGTGCGACATGCCCATGGAGAGCACGTCCATCGCGATGCCCGGCAGCTTGCGGAGAGCGATCGAGTCACGCAGGTCCCGCAGCGTACGGAAATACAGCCGCGCGCCTTCCGGGTCTTCCGCCAGCGGAGGAACTGTCATCAGCCCGCTAACCTGAAGATGGTCAAGGTTGCGAGCCGCGCGCAGGAGATTTTCCAGTTCGGGTGAATCCATCGGAATGCCGGCTTTACTCTCTTCTTCTCCGACTTTGATTTCGATCAGCACCGAGAGCGTCTTGCCGGCCTGTTCTGCGGCCTGGCTCAGCTTCTCCGCCAGACGCAGTGAGTCCACCGAGTCGATGGCGTGAAACAACTCAGCGGCTTTCTTCGCTTTGTTGCTCTGCAGGTGGCCGATCAGTCGCCACTCAGCCTCTTTAAGGTTAGAGAGCGCTTCTGCCTTCTCGCCGAACTCCTGCACGCGGTTTTCACCGAACACACGAATCCCCGCCGCGTAAGCCTGCCGTATGCGCTCAGGTTCCACTGTCTTGCTGACGGCCATCAGGGTGACTGAGTCCGGGCTTCGGCCCACGCGCGTGGCGGCGCGAGCGATGCGCTCGCGGACCAGGGCAACATTGTCTGTGATGGACATCGGAAGAATTATAGGTGTTTATCCGCGAAAATCCGCGTTGATCCGCGGTAGGTCCTCAATGTGTTTTATCGAACGCCAGCACGGTTTGCAGCAGAACGTTGGCGCCGTTCTCAACGTCCTGCGGGCGCGAGAACTCTTTGGGCGAGTGGCTGATGCCTCCGACGGAGGGAATAAAGATCATGCCCACCGGTCCGATCCGGGCGATTTCCTGCGCGTCGTGTCCGGCGCCGCTCGGCATCACCTTGGTCGAAAAGCCAAGCGACCTGGCCGTGTCATCGATCAGCTTCTGGAAACTTTTATCGGTCAGCGCCGGGTGGCTGATCACCGGATCGGTAAAGCTGAAGCGAGTCTGGTTCAGCTTGCCCAGGCCCTCAGCTTCGGCGCGGACCTGGTCAAACAGGCGGACGAATTTCTTTTCGTCCAGATCGCGCAGCTCCAGGCCAAGGACGACCTTGCCCGGAATCACGTTGTACGCGCCAGGCTCCGCCTTGATCCAGCCGACGGTGCCGACCTGACGGCCAGGCACGCTGGTCACAATCTGGTTTACCTTCTCGATGAAGCGCGCGGCGGAGAGCAGCGCATCGCGGCGCTGGTCCATGGGAGTGGTGCCGGCATGATTGGCAAAGCCTTCGATCGTGACATCGGAGTGCAGGATGCCGACAATCCCTTCCACCACGCCGATATCGATCTTTTCCCGCTCCAGGCTGCCGCCCTGTTCGATGTGCAGCTCAAAATAACCGGCAATGCTGCCGGGCTGACGTTTCACAGCCGCAAGCTGGTCTGGATTGCCGCCGACAACGCGTGTGCCTTCGCGAATGGTCCGGCCGCTCTGCGAAACCAGGTTGAGCCGTCTTTCATCCAGCCCTTCGCCCAGCGCCTGGCTGCCGATGGTCCCGCCTTCCTCATTCTGGAAAATGATGACCTCGAGCGGATGGCGCAGCGTGATCTGCTTTTCCTTGAGTGTCTGTGCGACTTCAATGGCTGAGAGCGAGCCAACGTCGCCATCGTAGTTGCCGCCCATGGGGACAGAGTCGATGTGCGAGCCAATCAGCAGCGGCTTGAGTTGAGGATCGCTGCCGGTTCGTGTGCCGACGATGTTTCCAGCTGCGTCGATATGAACATCGAGCCCGGCCTCTTTCAGCAGCGTGATGGCGTAGCTGCGTCCCTGCAGGTCAGCTTCAGAGTAGGCCACGCGGCTCACGCCGCCCTGCGGGTTGGCGCCGAACTTCGAGAGATCTTTCAGATGGTCGTTGATGCGCTGCCCGTTCACGCGGACGGATGAGGGCGCCTGTGCCGCCGCGGCCGCGCACAGGAGACCAGCCAAGAAAAAGGGGCAGAATTTCATAGCGATTTAGTGTACGCCAGTTACCATCCAGCGATAGCTTGCCCGACACCTTATACTGGATTTCTCCGTGTCTCCATGCCGGGGCCCCCGACAAGCCCGGTGTTTGGCTTGGTGGGGTG
>JBGPZS010000592.1:0-2308 GCA_041493865.1 Terriglobia bacterium | reverse complement strand
TCATGCCCAGGCGGTTCATCTCGCGCACCACGTCTTTGCCGAAATCGGTCATGCCGTTGTGGTGCTTGACGTTGGGGTCCTGAACGTCACCGGATGAATCGGCCCACTCGTTGGTGTTGGACCAGGTTAGCGTCATGTAGCGCACACCCAGGCGGTAGAAATCGCGCAAGACCCGGATATCATTTTCGAGCGCGTGTCCGCCTTCAATGCCCATCAGCGCGGCAAACTTGTGCTGTTCATGCGCGCGGACGATGTCATCGGCCGTGAACGCCATGGTGATCTTGTCCGGGTGGCGGGCCGCCTGCTGGTAGACGCTGTCAATCAGGTCCATGGCCCGCTTGGCATAGTGGCCTTTGAACTCCGGCTCAACCCATATGGAGAAAAACTCCGCCCCCAGGTTGCCCTGCTTAATTTTGTCGAGATCAATGTGGCCGGCAGAGACCGGGGTGTTCTCGCCGAGGTCGAAATTTTCGTCAAGGAAGCGTTGCGGCGTGTCCGCGTGGGTATCGACGATCAGCGCCGACTGGTGGATGGCCAGCGCTGTGTCCGCCTTGGGCCGCGGCGCGGCCTGGGCGGCTTTCTTATGCGGATGTTGTTGGGCGAGCGCTAAGGTTGAAAGCAGCAGAAAGCAGGTGAGGAAATGTTGTGGCTTCATTCACGGGCAATTTTATCAGCCAACTGGTTCGCCTCACGCCATTCTGTATAGCGGTCTGAAACCATCACGTGGAAGCACGCCTGCCGGCGCTCTTCCGCGGCTTCTACCAGGCCCTGGTCGCGCAGGTTCTTGAGGTAGTCTTCAATCCATTTGTGCTGCGCGCGCGTCAGTCCCCGCTTGGCCAGATCCACCGTGATCCCGGCCAAATGGGAGGAAGCATGTTCGCCAATTTCCGGCGCCGCATTGCGATTGTTGCGGCGAAGCTTCTGCTGTTGTTCCATGGTGCGCACCGCGGAATTCACCTGTAGCGGCACGCGAAACTCTTTGTAATACGCCTCGCTCATGTCCTGGAGAAATTGATTGCACCACGGACGGCAGTATTTCTTATCGGCCTGCAGCGATGGGTTTACGCGCAGCGCCCGGCTTTCCTGGATCGGGACCAGTTCCTGTGTGCGCTCCAGTTCCTGCAGTTGATCGTTGTCTGCGATGCGGGGCAGTTGCAGGCGGTCAATCTCTTCATTCTGGCGCACCATGGAGTCCATGGAGCCGCGCAGAACGGGGTTCCATGCCACACGGCGAACGTGCCCGCGATGGCGGCGCGTGGTGGTGTAACGGCTCGCGGCAAATGCCGGCAGCGTGGCAATTACCGCCATCAGGAAAATCGACGAAGTGATGAAAGTTCTCTTAGCGCCCATCGGGTCCTATGTGCGTAATCCGTAACAATATCCAGCATCACGGAATATCGGCATTAGATGGCAAATTTTAAACCAGAGCTGCCGCATTAGTACCCAGCTATTTACCTGAATTTTCACAAATTTTATTGAACCCTGGGGCATGCGCAGGCTGGGACTTTGGTAATCAATGGGTTAAAGCGCCTGACAAAAAATGCCAGTTTCCCGCTCTGTTCGCCTGGATTTTCTTGAAAATCGATTTTTGGAGCCGTGTACAAGCTCAGGAGGCATCTCTTTTTGAGACGATATGCTCAGATCGAGCTCCAGTACCAGGCGTAGCCCAGGATCCATATGCATGCATGCACGGCTACAGTGATCTTGGGTTGCCGGCGGATGTTTCTGCGAAAGACAAAGCCAATAGCACCAGCAATCAGCCAGAACAAGGCAAAACGTTCCAGCCGTGCCAGCAGGCTGACCACAAGAAAGAGCAACAGTCCTGAATGCCGGCTGGCTTGCACGCAATAGACCTTGTAAGGAATGCCGTTTCCCGGGCCTTTTGTCAGCGCCCGGATTCCGTCGCGCTGGAAGCTCTGCTGCGTCTTATCAAACATCGCGGCGGAGACGAAAGGCACGCGCAGAACAACGGCTTTTGCCTGTGCCGGGTCCTTCGCGCCAAAGTAGAACATGATCGTCCCGCCCCCCAGTGCTCCTATCAAGATGCACGCCAGCACGCGCGTCGACCGGCGGAATGAAAACAGGGCTATCAGGGTAAGCAGAACGTCAGGAACAATAAAGAACAGGGTGGATTCCGCAAAGCCCCACAAAAACCCGGCCCACAGCACCCAGGGGCGGAATTTGCCCCAGCGGGTCTGTGTGCGGTCTGACAGTGCGCCGATGACTGGGTCAAAGACAGCATCGGCGAGCCGGAGCACGAGGAACATCGAGCCGACCGCTACCGCCGAAAGCCCCGCCGTGTCGGTGT
>JBGPZS010000162.1:0-7996 GCA_041493865.1 Terriglobia bacterium | reverse complement strand
GCTCTCCAGGCCAAGCTGCTGCACGTGTTGCAAGACGGCCAGTTTTCCCGGCTTGGCGGCAGAAACAACATCACCGCGGACGCGAGAATCCTGGCGGCCACCAACATCGACGTGCACAAGGCGATTGCCGAGCACCGGTTGCGCGAGGACCTCTACTATCGGCTCAATGCGTTCACAATGACGATTCCGCCGCTGCGCGAGCGGCGCGAGGAGATCCCCATCCTGCTGCGATATTTCATGAACAGCATGGCGCAGAAATTTGGAAAGACCCCCCTGCCTATCTCTGATAAGCTGGTGCAGGAAGCCCTGCGTTTTCACTGGCCCGGTAACCTGCGCGAGCTGGGCAACTTCGTAAAACGGTATTTGGTGCTGGAAGACGAAAACATTGCCATCGATGAATTACAGATGAAGAGCAAAGAGAACGATTCTGACCTGCGGGACGGTGGCGCGCATTCCTCTTCTGGTGGCGGACTCAAAGCCATGGTACGCAGCTTGAAAGATGATGCTGAAGCCAAGGAAATTCAACGGGCGCTCGAGAGCGCCAATTGGAACCGCAAGCGAGCCGCTGCTCAGTTGAACATAAGCTATAAGGCCCTGCTGTACAAGATCAAGCAGCACGGCCTATCGCCAGTAGCCGGTCGAAACATGGGGTTGCGCACGGCTGCGAATATGTAATCATCAACGGCAACGGAGTGCACCTCGGCTTGGTATCTGGCCGAGGCAACCCGCCGGCACCAGCAAAAGGACCCAATGGCGACTTATCTAGTTACCGGCGTTGCCGGATTCATAGGCTCGGCAATCGCGCGCAAGCTGATTGCGCGTGGCGAGAACGTTCGCGGGATCGACGATTTCTCTACAGGAAAATGGGACAACATCGCGGACGTGAAGGACGGTTTGGACTTTCGCCAGATCAGCCTGCTTGATCCAGCAAGGCTGAGGACGGCATGCGAGGGAATCGACTATATCCTGCATGAGGCCGCATTGCCGTCAGTGCCGAAGTCAGTTGCAGACCCCGAACTTACGAACTCAGTGAATGTTGGCGGCACGCTGAACCTGTTGATTGCCGCAAGAGATGCCGGCGTGAAGCGCGTAGTTTATGCCGCGTCATCTTCCGCTTATGGTGACAGCGAGGTGCTTCCCAAGCGCGAAGATATGCCACCTCGTCCGATTTCTCCCTATGCCGTGCAAAAATTAACGGGCGAATACTACATGCAGGTGTTTCGTTCCGTATATGGGCTGGAGACGGTTTGTCTTCGCTATTTCAACGTATTCGGTCCTCGCCAAGATGCCAATTCAGAGTACTCTGCCGTATTGGCGAAATTCATTACCCTGATGTTGCGCAATGAAGCGCCCACAATCTTCGGCGACGGCGAACAAAGCCGGGACTTCGCATACATTGATAATGCGGTGCGCGCAAATCTGCTGGCGTGTGAGGCGCCGGCTGCAGAGGTTGCAGGCCGGACCTTCAATATCGCAACCGGTACGCGCTTTACCCTGCGCCAGATTTACCGCATGCTGCAGGAAATTACCGGCTTTGACGGACCGCCTAAGTTTGCCGCCGCGCGTGCCGGAGACGTGAAGCATTCTCTGGCAGACATCTCCCTGGCGCAAAAGCACCTGGGATATTCGGCGGACGTGAGCTTTGAAGAGGGACTCAGGCGGACGGTCGAGTGGTACCAGCAATCTGCGGTCCCTGGAGCGCCGGCCCTTGCATCTGCCCAGAAATAAACGCTATAGAAGCCGCAAGCAGGGATGTGTTGTTCCTGCCTTCTCTATTCTCCGGTGGAACTGGAACGGACTGAGCGCGAAGTAGCGGCCTTGCGCGTCGCCTGTGTTTCTGAGGGGTCGTCACCGGCACCTGTATAACGCAGGAAATGCGGCCGCCCACGGTGCTTCCAATAGCCTGATTGATAGGACAAGGTTTTCACGCCGGAGCGTACCGCACTCAAAAACGTGGCCTCCTCGGGGTCGACCACAATGCCAACATGGCCCGGCCAGACAATCAGGTCCCCGGCCTGCGGATGCAGCACGCGCCGGAATGGCTCCATACCAGCATAGAGAATCCTTGACGGCGCATAGCTGTAGTAAAAGCCGGCGTGTTCATAGAGGTATTGAACGAAGTGGGAGCAATCCAGTTCGGTGTCGTAGATCTGGGTGGCCAACTGCAGGAGAAGACCCTTGGCATCAAGCGGTTCTGCCTGCAGGAGGTCCGGCGCCTGGAGGCTGCTGGTGAACTTGGTCACAACTGTCTGGCTCTCCTGGGCGGGCGATCTCTTCGGCATGCTTATGGCAAGAAGGACCAAGCAGGACCCAAACGACGCGAATTTTTTAAGGCATTGAGGCATAGGCATTGAATTTGTTCAGCTCTCAAATAGTTCGATGCGCGCTGTTCTGGATCCAGAGCTGGATTTCTTTAGAAATTGCAGGCCGTCAAACGATGCAGCTCTGCTGCAGAGGATGGCTGGGGCGTTATTTGAGGTGCGAAATCATCGCGTAGGTTTTCTCGAATTCCGCTTTCAGGACGGGATTAGGAGTAGTAAGGCCGGAGACAACCTGGCGGGCCCATTCGAAATATTGCTGCTTTCTTTCCAGGCTCCAGCCCACGGGCGGACTGGCCAGGACGGACCGGAGGTTGGAAATTTTGTCGGCCAGCTTGAGCGTTTGTGCGCGCTCGGATTTCTTATGCGCGTTCCGTACCTGCAGGTCTTTTCGTGTCTCTTTGGGGAGTGACTTATCGTCGGTCACTTCGGCCACCAAACCTGCAACATCGCCGCCAAACCGCTCTTCCAGTTGCTGCAGCGTAACGCCGGTGTCCTCAACGGTGTCATGAAGAAACGCTGCCATGACCAGCTCTACGTCCAGCTCTTCACTGCTGGCAGCGATCAACTCCGCCACTTCAACCAGATGATTGAAGTAGGGTTCCCCCATGGCCCCTTTGCGTTTTTGCTGCGCATGCTTCTCCGCGGCAAAGCGCGCGGCAGCCAGGATGCGCTGGATTGAGGCGGCGGGACCGGGTTGCTTTGGGGTTGTTGCCATGGTTATCTTCGCTGCGCAACCAGGATTTTTGCCGTCGTGATGGCCTGACCGACGTGCCGCTGGGTGTGGTCGGCCACGTGGACCAGCAACCCGCCCACCGACGCAGGGAGCTGTTTCTTTCCCACCATGCGCTCTTCTTCCATCTGTTGGGGCAGGAAAGCGCGAATGCGTTTGCCGCTCTTGGCAATGGCCACTACAAGCTCGGCCAGCAATTCGTTTCTGCTTCCCGATGGATCCATCTCGCCCTTCATGAACGAAAGTTGCTCCGGGGAAAGCTGATTGCCTTCAGCGTAGGTGAGCAGGCGGTCCATGCTACGCGCGATATGGCGAAGATGAAACGCCACGGGAGCAATCCCGCCGGGCCGGGCGTGCAGCTCTTCATCGCTCAGGCCGTCGCACCAGCGCTCCAGGTCTTCCTTGGCCAATTCCAGCGCGTGCAGCACAGCCCTTTGCGCCGCCGGTACTTCCGCAAGCGTGCCCCGCAGCCAGGGCTCGGGTAATTCGCTCTTTTGCATTCTGTCAGGTCTCCCGTCAATTAATACGGTACAACAAAGTGGAAGGTGAAAGCTGAAAGCAGGCTGAAATTGACTTCAGGGTATTCGGCAGCTAGGCTGGGCGATCTGGGCGATGCTTAGGGAGATATAACGATGAGCGGCAGCCGACAGGAGTCCGGGGTCTCAGCGGTGGTGCTTGCCGCCGGAATGTCGCGACGTATGGGCACGCCCAAGCAACTGCTGCGCATTGGCGGAGAGACGATCCTGGAGCGCACGCTGAAGAATGTGCGTGTGTCCGCGGTCGGCGAGATTGTCCTGGTGCTCGGGTATGCCGCCGAGAGCGTGGAGAAGGAGATCTCTACAGAGCGCATGAAGGTTGTGCACAATAAGGACTATCAACAGGGTATGGGCGCATCACTGCGTGCGGGGCTTGCGGCAGTGGATGCCAACGCAAGCGCAGCGCTGATCGTGCTGGCGGACCAGCCGTTTGTCCGCGCGGAGACGCTGGATCAGTTGATCGCATGCCATCAAGAGTCAAAGCCGCAAATCATTATCCCGATGTACAAGGGCTTTCGAGGCAATCCGGTGCTGCTGGACCGCTCGGTCTTCCCGGAATTGAACGAACTGCGTGGAGATGTTGGCTGCCGCGCGATCTTTGGCAACCATACAGAAAATATTCGAAAGCTTGCCGTGGATGATGCCGGCATTCTTCTCGACATCGACAGTCAAGAGGAATATCAGAAGCTGGAGAGAGGTTACGCGGCGAAGCAAGATGAATTGAGCAGAGCTGCGATTGCAGCGGTGGAAAGCAGGAAAGGCCTGCCTTCAGGCCGGGCGGAGCTGGTTGTAGCGGGCCGGGACGCGGTAGCGCACGCGCTGGTGAAACTTGGGCGCTTATTGAATTTCACCGTGACTGTGGTTGATCCTTTGATGACACTGGAGGAGTTGCCGGACGCCGACCGTATTCTCCATGTGCTGGATTTTTCATTGTTGCCGCCGGCCGCAGAGCGCTGCGTTGTGGTCGCGAGCCGGGGACAGTTTGACGAGGAAGCCATAGAGCAGGCGATACTCGTGGACGCTTCTTACATTGCGCTGCTGGCCAACAGAAAAAGGGCCGAGGAGATCACGCGGGCACTCAGAGCGAGATCGCTTCCGTCGGAGAAGTTGGACGGCATTCGCGCTCCGGCAGGACTGGCGATTGGCGCGGAGAATGCGGAAGAGATTGCGTTGAGCATCATGGCGGAGATTGTTGCGGAGCGGCGACGGAAAGCGGTGCGCGAGTCCAGTTAGCTATTCGGGTTTACCGACGTCGCACTGGTGAATGACCTTGTCTGTAGCTCGTGCCCCGGCCGGTTCTGCCGATGTCTGGTCCTTGATTGTCTTCAACGGCGCCGCGCTTCCGCCGCGGCGTAAGGCAACGATCTGGCTCATGATGCTCAGAGCAATTTCTTCGGGGCCGGCAGCTCCAAGGTCGAGTCCGGCGGGCGCCCAGACGCGATCAACTTTTTCCGGCGAGATGCCTTCCGCCAGCAGGTAATCCAGCACCAGGCGAGAGCGGTGTGCGCTGGCAATGAGCGCAACGTAGGCTGCTTCGCCCTCCAGGGCCCTTTGGATCCAGAGGTGATCATTCTTGTGCAGCGTGGCAATCACAACGTAGGTATCCGCGCCGAAGGATATCTCGGCGAGATCGAAGTCCTTGTCGATGATGCGTTGCGCATCGGGAAAGTTCTCGCGCTCGGCGGAGGGATCGTGGACGGTCACGGCGAAATTCATCAGATGCCCGAGGCGCGCCAGCGTTTCCGCAATGCGTCCGTGGCCGGCGATGACCAGTTCCGGCTGGGGCAGCACGGGCTCGATGTAGACGTCCATCATTCCTCCGCAGGGCATGCCTACGCCCAGAATTTCATCCTGCATGTCCAAGGTAATGAGCTCCGGTTTTTCTGAACGTATGCAGCGGAGCGCTTCACCGCGGACCGCGCTCTCAGCACAGCCGCCGCCCACCCAGCCCATCACGATCCGGCCTTGCGAATCGATCAGCGCTTTGGAGCCGCGCCTGGCGGAAGATGAGCCTTCCACGCGGACGACCGTGGCAATCGCAAAAGGCCTGCGCTGGGCCGCGAGTTCCGACGCTTTGGAATAGAGATCCATCCTGGACGCCTTACGCGTATCATATTCTTTAGCGTCTTCAGAGTTCAACGCAGCCTGCGTTGCGGTGAACTCCGGCCGCCAGCGACTTTCCCCTGTCCCCGTCGCTGTGGTATAAGGGACGCCTCTCCGAATAGCGTCCATAGCAGTTCGCCGCTATTGATATTTTGATGTTGAAAGAGGTGGACCATGATCCCGCCAGCTTTCGAATATCTCCGGCCCAAGACAGTCCCTGAAGCCGTGGCCCTGCTGCAACAACATGGAGACGACGCCAAGATCCTGAGCGGCGGACAAAGTCTCATACCCATGATGAAGCTGCGCCTGGCGCGGCCCAGCCACTTGATCGACATCAATCGAATCTCCGGGCTTTCCTATATCAAAGAGGAAGGCGGCTTCCTGAAGATTGGCGGCCTCACGCGCGAAGCGGAGCTGGAAGCGTCTGATGTAGTGCGGGCGAAGTATCCGCTGTTGCAGGATACGGCAACGGTCATCGCCGATCCGCAGGTGCGTAATCTGGCCACGGTCGGCGGCAATCTTGCGCATGGCGATCCCGCCAACGATCACCCGGCCACCATGCTGGCGCTGGGAGCGCAGATCGTCGCCACCGGGAGCAAAGGCGCGAGGGTGATTGCGATCGACGATTTCTTTGTCTCGCTGTTCACCACGTCACTCCAGCATGACGAAATCCTGACCGAGATACGCATTCCCAGCCCTCCACCACGAAGCGGAGGCGCGTATGTGAAGCTGGAACGTAAAGTCGGCGACTTCGCGACCGCCGCGGTGGCTGTCCAGCTCACACTGGACGAAAAGGGCGCGGTGCAGAAAGTCGGGATTGGGTTGACCAACGTGGGCCCCACGCCGATACGCGCAAAGAGTGCGGAAGACGCGCTGCGGGGCAAGAAGCTTGATGCGGCCACGATCGGCCAGGCAGCACAGCTTGCGGCGGACGCAGCGCAGCCCAGCTCTGACCTGCGCGGCCCGGCGGAATACAAGAAAGGCCTCATCAAAGAGCTCACCAAGCGTGCGCTTGCTCGCGCCGCGGAGCGGGCCAGCAAATAGCAGTTCCCAAAAGGCAGATGGAGGAAAGGCGCGATGGCGAAAAAGGAACTGATCAAGCTCAAAATCAACGGCACGGAGCGTGAGGCAGCGGCCGAGCCCAGGCTGCTTTTGGTGCACTTTATTCGTGAGCAACTCGGGTTGACGGGAACGCACATCGGGTGCGACACGAGCAACTGCGGCGCCTGCACGGTGATCATGAACGGGAAGACCGTGAAGTCTTGCACCATGTTTGCCGTCCAGGCCGATGGCGCTGAGGTCATGACGGTGGAAGGCCTGCCCCAGAACGGAGCGCTCCATCCCTTGCAGGAAGGATTCAAAGAGGAGCACGGGCTGCAATGCGGCTTCTGCACGCCGGGGATGCTGATGTCCTCTTATGCGCTGCTCAAGAAAAATCCGCAGCCGAGTGAGGAGGAGATACGCTGGGGAATTTCCGGCAATCTCTGTCGCTGTACCGGATATCAAAATATTGTAAAGGCCGTGCAATTCGCCTCCAAAAAGATGGCGCAAGGAGGTAAGTGATGCAGAAGACAAGCGCAGAAATCAGCGGCATGGGACATCCGATGAAGCGCAAGGAGGATTCGCGTTTCATCCAGGGAAAAGGGAACTACGTTGACGACGTAAATCTGCCCGGCATGGTCTACGCGCAGATGGTGCGCAGCCCTTACGCCCACGCGCGCCTGAAGAGCATCAACACGGAAGCGGCAAAGAAAGTGCCGGGCGTGCTGGCCATCATCACCGGCGAAGATCTTGCCAAAGCAAACCTGGCCTGGATGCCGACACTTTCCTACGACAAACAAATGGTGCTGGCCACGGGCAAGGTGCTGTTCCAGGCGCAGGAAGTTGCATTCGTGGTGGCTGAAGACCGCTACGCCGCCGCCGATGCCGCCGAACTGGTGGAAGTGGACTATGAAGAGCTGCCGGTGCTCGTGGACCCGCACAAAGCGATGGATGCCGATGCGCCGCTGCTGCGTGAAGACCGCACGGAAAAAAACAATCACATATTCCACTGGGAAGTAGGCGACAAAGCGGCCACCGACAAAGCCTTCAAGGAGGCGGCGGTGGTTTCCAAGGTGAATGCCCTGTCGCCCCGCTGCCATCCGGCGCCGCTGGAAACCTGCGGCTGCGTGGCTGATTTCAACAAGGCCACGGAAAAACTCACCGTCTGGCTGACCTCGCAGGCGCCGCACGCGCATCGCACGGTGTTTGCCCTGGTAGGCGGCATTCCGGAGCAGAACATCCGCATCATCTCGCCGGACATTGGC
>JBGPZS010000433.1:0-3976 GCA_041493865.1 Terriglobia bacterium | reverse complement strand
GAGAGATAGAACGAGAACGGCTCGGTCTCCAGCGTCTTTTTGCGCCGTTCTTTGAGCTCGGCAGTAACTTTGTCGGCTTCCTTGAGTTCAATGTGGTCGCCAACCCGGTAATCGCTCTCGCCGGCGTTGACCACGGTCACAAAGTCCACCACGCGCGAGTCTTTCACGCGGCGGTAGGGCGACTCGATGAAACCGTAATCGTTGATGCGGGCATAGCAGCTCAGCGAGCTGATCAGGCCGATGTTCGGACCTTCCGGCGTTTCAATGGGGCAGATACGGCCGTAATGCGTCGGGTGAACATCGCGGACTTCAAATCCGGCGCGCTCACGGGAGAGGCCGCCCGGCCCAAGGGCCGAGAGACGGCGCTTGTGCGTGATCTCTGACAGCGGGTTGGTCTGGTCCATGAACTGGGAAAGTTGCGATGACCCGAAGAACTCGCGGATCGCCGCCATCACCGGCTTGGCGTTGACCAGGTCATGCGGCATGGCCGTGGACATTTCCTGGTACACAGACATCTTTTCCTTGATGGCGCGCTCCATGCGCACCAGGCCGATGCGGAACTGGTTCTCCATCAGCTCGCCCACCGCGCGCACGCGGCGGTTGCCCAGATGGTCGATGTCGTCCACTGAGCCAATGCTCTTGCGCAGCTTCAGCAGGTAGCGGATGGTAGCGTAAAAATCTTCCGGATCGAGTGTGCGCTTGTCCAGCCCCGTGGCATCGTTCTTTTCATACAGCTTGATGTTGAACTTCAAGCGGCCCACGCGGCTGAAGTCGTATTTGCGCGGATCGAAGAACATGCCATGGAACAACGCGGTGGCGGTGTCCAGGGTCGGCGGATCGCCGGGGCGCAGCTTGCGGTAGATCTCGATCAATGCCTCCTGCGGCGTCTTGACCGAGTCACGGCGCAGGGTGGCGCTGATCACGTTGCCCACGTCATCGCGCTCAGGGAAGAACACGTGGATCTCTTCCACGCCCGCATCCATGATCTTGGAGAGCTTGTCGGCGGCGATTTCGGTGTTGGCTTCCAGCAGCACTTCGCCGCTCGCCGTGTCCACAACGTCGGCCGCGGTGAAAGCGCCTTCCAGATCGGTGGTGTCAATATCGATCTCACCGATCCTGGCTTTCTGGATCTCTTTCAAAATGGCCGGGCTGATCTTGCGGCCGGAGTGGGCGATTTCATGCCCGCTCTTGTCCTTGATGCTGTGCGCCAGCTTGAGACCCAGCAGGTTCGTC
Source organism: Terriglobia bacterium (assembly GCA_041493865.1). Classification (GTDB taxonomy): domain Bacteria; phylum Acidobacteriota; class Terriglobia; order Terriglobales; family Acidobacteriaceae; genus Angelobacter. Next base: position 2,743 of record JBGPZS010000433.1, on the reverse strand, counting down.
GGACGCTCAATGCCGCTCTCCAGGGTCCAGCGCAGCTTCTTGTCTTTCAAGTTGATGCGATCGACGGTGTAAAACGTGCGCAAAATGTCTTCGTCGGAACGCAAGCCGAGGGCGCGCAGAAAGATGGTGCCCAGGAATTTGCGCTTGCGGTCGATGCGCACATAGAGCACGTTCTTCTGGTCGTATTCGAATTCGACCCATGAGCCGCGGTAGGGAATGATCTTGCCCAGGAAGTAGGTGCGGTTGTTGGCTGTCTCAAAGAACACGCCGGGCGAGCGGTGCAACTGGCTGACGATCACGCGCTCGGTTCCGTTGATGATGAACGTTCCGTTCTGCGTCATCAGCGGGATGTCGCCGAAGAAAACTTCCTGCTCTTTGATGTCGCGGATGCTCTTGTTGCCGGTTTCCGGATCTTTGTCGTAAATGGTCAGGCGAATCGTGACCTTGAGCGGGGCGGAGTAGGTCATGCCGCGCTCTTCGCACTCGGCCACGTCGTATTTCAGTTGCAGGCCAACCGGATCGCCGCACTTGTTGCAGAAGTCGGGCGTGTTGGCGTTGTAGGTGCCGCACTTCTGGCAGAGCACGTCACCGGGATGGAACGGGTCCGTGATCACCGTATTACCGCAGTTGCGGCAAGTGGTGCGCAAGTGATGGAGGCCCTTGAGGTGTCCGCATTTGCACTCCCAGTTGCCGATGGCGAAATCCACAAAGGCCAGCTCGGAGACGTTGCGAAAATCGGTGATGGGGAAAACGGATTGAAATACGGACTGCAGGCCGCTGTCGTCACGCTCGCTCGGCAGTTTGTCCATCTGCAGGAAGCGGTCATAAGAACGTTTCTGGACCTCGATCAGGTTCGGGATCTGCAAGGTTGCCGGAATCTTTGAAAAGTCGAGACGGTAACGGGCTTGGCCATTCTTGTTCTGCATGCATAACTCCTAGAGAACTTTTTCTGTTCGCTCCGCGCCTTGCGCGGCGAACGTAACAGTTGCCCGGAAGATTGTTCTTTACTTCACAAAGCAAACGTTGTTAACTAACGCGTTTATAAGCGTTAGCAGCGGTCTGGAGACGCGAAAGCAAAAAAAACGAATCGCGCCAACGGAAGACAAGAATCTCCGTTGACGCCGCGACAGCGAATTGCGATGTCTAAAATGTTTTTATCTGCGCCCGTCTGACTAGACCGTTCTTTGTCCGCACATGGCGGACCTGTTCAAGAGAACAACAACTGGCAGGTCTGGCTACGACTCCGAGCAAGGCGAATATTGCGGGAGCACCACGCCTGTCCTGCGTCAAAAATTCGAATACACCGGTTTGGAAGAGAAACTACCGTATCTATTTGATAACAGAAGTGCTCCTCCGGATTCAACTTTCCTGAGAGGAAACTGAGGGCAAATGTTCATGCCCCCTTGGTTCCCTTCAGAGATCCTTCGGGCTTTGCCCTCAGGATGACCGCGGCGGGACTGCCTTTAGCCTGCCCTGAGGCAAACGCCGAAGGGCCCGCCAAGCGTGATCACTTAACCTCGACCGTCGCTCCTGCGTCAGTAAATTTTTTCTTGATCGTCTCAGCTTCTTCCTTGGAAACGTTCTCTTTCACGTTCTTCGGGGCGCCATCCACCAGGTCCTTGGCTTCTTTCAGGCCCAGGCTGGTGACTTCACGTACCGCTTTGATTACATTGATCTTATTGGCGCCGGCGCCAGTCAAGACCACGGTAAATTCGGTCTTTTCTTCAGCCGGAGCTGCCGCTGCTGCTCCGCCGCCGGCCATCATCACCGGAGCTGCCGCTGCTGCGGAAACGCCCAGGCGCTCCTCCAGCTTCTTAACGAGCTGGGCCGCGTCAAGCAGGCTCAACCCTACGATTGAATCTTCTAACTGCTGCAAATCTGCCATGTGTATCTCCACTCTTCGTCAGTTTTTGTGCTGGTTCGCCGCATCCTCCCAGCGTGTTCCAATGCGCCCAGACTTGCGCCACGTTGAGGTTCTTCGAGCGATGAAACCGTCCTGGAACAGCCGCACGCCGCCGCTCCAGGCAATTCGCCGGCTTAGCTTGTGGCTTCGCCGGTTTCCTTGAACTTTTTCTTCTCCACGCCCTGGCTCACCACCACGGCCAGGTCTCTGCCCACGGCGTTCATCACCGTGACCAGGCGCTGCGCCGGAGAACTGATCAGGAACAGCAGCTTGGAGTAAATCTCTTCTTTCGATGGCATGGTGGCCAGCGCCTTGATCTCTTTCATCGAGATCACGCGCCCTTCCAGCACGCCAGCTTTGAACGAATATTCCGGGTTGTCGTCGACGTACTTGCTCAGCGCCTTGGCCAGGGCCACAGGGTCGCCGCTGGTATAAGCGATGGACGTGACGCCTTTCAGCTCTTTCAGGGCATCCGCCACCTTGGTGCCCTCGGACGCCCGCTTGGCCAGCGTGTTTTTCACCACCTGGTACTTGCCGCCCGCGGTGCGTACGGTCTTGCGCAGCTCAAAATCCTTGCTCACCGTGAGTTTGGAAAACGTGCCCACGATCATGCTGCTGGCCTTCTGCAGGTCCTGGTTCAGCTTTTCAATCTGTTCAGCTTTTTTCGCTTTTGTGACCGCCATGTCTTCAGATCCTTTTCTTTAGTCGGGACCTTTTCGGTCCCGCATCGCAATACCCGCAGGATTACGCCTTGGCCGCAACTTCCACCGGAGTGGTATCCACTGAAATCCCCGGCCCCATCGAAGAAGAGATGTAAGCGGCCTTGATGTACTTGCCCTT
>JBGPZS010000091.1:0-10615 GCA_041493865.1 Terriglobia bacterium | reverse complement strand
TACTTCCGAATCCCGGTCGGCTACCGTAGCGGCTACCGTTTACAGGGGTACGATTTGCCAGTTGCACTGTAAAAACGGGATTTAACAACACGGGCCAAAACTGACGTCCATTATTTTCAACCCGGCGGGAAATCCCACTCTCTCCGCCATTCCTTCTTTGCTGCTCGCTGCTGCACTTCACGCCAAACTTACTTACGTCTTAACCCGCTTGACTTTGCGAAAGCGCGGGTCTATAAATTTTGCTGTCTGATGCACGGGAAGCGCGGTGCGAATCCGCCACTGCCCCGCAACTGTAATCGCTGAAGATCAGAGAGCCGTTTCGATGATGGCTTGTTCCGGTCCAGGCGTAAGTCAGGAGACCGATCAGACCCATATCTATGGTCATTCCGGCTTCGATGGGTGAGCTGGACGGCGTCTAAACACGTTCGCTTAGATCTTTCCCAAAAGCTCAGGCTCAATCGAGTTTCACGGGGGCGTTTCAATAATGAAGTTCAGGTAATGGCAGTGGCCCAACTGCGATTGCCGTTGTACACCGTGGCGGCTTTTGCCGTGTGGCAAAGGTTCCAGGCCGATGAGCGCCTTGAATTAGCGAGCGCGATTGCGCTCGATGCATTTGCTTCAGACAGCACAACCACTTCTGACGGGAGGAACAGGTACATGGATTTCCGCTTACGCAGGTTCTCGATTGTGGTGTTCTTGTTTACATCGCTTTGCACGGCGCGGGCAGCAACGGTCCGTGGGGTAGTCACTGACCCACTGGGCGCAGCCGTCACCAATGCGCGGGTGGAATTGCTCGCGCAAACCCAGAGCGTTGCTGGGGCGGTCACCGATTCTTCAGGAAGGTATGAGATAAAGGTCCCGCAAGCGGGCCGTTTTCACTTGCGCGTGATGGCGCCGACCTTCGCCACAACTGAGACAGACTCGTTTTACTTGAGTGGCCCAGAAACCCTTTCCCGCGACGTCTTGCTCAAGATCAAAAACATCGCGGAGCATGTCGTGGTCACCGCCACCGGGCTTCCCGTCTCTGAGGCCCAGGAAGGAGCGTCGGTGGATGTGCTTACTCAACCGGACTTCCTTGAGAAACTGGATGTGGCAAGCCCACTGGTTTCCATTGCAGGTCTACAGGTTACTCAGACCGGCCAGCGTGGTGGAGTAACGTCCTTGTTCATCCGCGGCGGTAACTCGAATTCCAACAAGGTGCTCATCGATGGGGTCCCGGTTAATGACATTGGCGGCTCGGTGGATTTTGGCAGCTTGTCATTGACGGCGATCGACTACCTGGAAGTTTTCCGCGGCCCCAATAGCGTGCTTTATGGTTCTGACGCGCTGGCGGGCGTTGTCAGCATGGCGACGCAGCACGGTACAACGCCGTTGCCCGAACTCTCGTATGCGCTGGATGGGGGCAATTTTGGGACCTACCGGCAGCAGGGCACGCTCGCTGGAGCCTGGCGGCGTTTTGATTATCTTGCCAGCTTTGCACGCTTCGATGCTTCCGACAGCGTGCCCAATAGCAGATTTCACAATGGAACATTTGCGGCCAATGCCGGGTGGGCTCCAAACGCCAGCAATAGCTTTCGTATTACAGTGCGCCGCATCGCCAGCGGGTTAGGCTCGCCCAATGCGATCGAATTTTTTGGCATAGCTGATAATGGTCAAGCGGCAGTTCACGATACATTTGTCAGCGCAACCTACGAAAACCAGCTTACCCCGAGGTGGCACAACCTGTTGCGCTACGGAACGTCGCGCCTTGATAGCCATTTTGAAAAACCTTCCCCGGTGGGGATCAATGCCGACGGTTTTGATTTCATCGGCTTGCCGGTCACGATTAAAGGCGCCAATGGATTCACGGTGAGCGGGCAGGCATTTCTTACCACCATCGATTGCTGCCCAAGCCTGACCGTGGCCACGGCGAACCGGGACTTTGTTTATGCGCAGACAGATTACCGGTTCAACCCGCACTTGATTGCCCTGTTTGGCTATCGCTACGAAGCCGAACGAGGCGTATCTGAATTTGATTCGCCCTCATTTAGCTCAGGCAATGCGATTGACCGGCGCAACATGAGCTTCATTCTGGAAAGCCATGGCGACATCCGCAACAGAGTGTTTTATTCAGTCGGCGGCGGAATCGAGAAGAATGCGGTCTTCGGAACGGAAGCAACGCCTCGCGTAAGCCTGGCCTATCATCTCTTTCGTCCGGCCTCCGGGTTGTTCCGCGGAACCAAGCTCAAATTCAATTTTGGGAAAGGCGTGAAAGAGCCGGACATTTTTAGTGAGACCAGTTCGTTGTTCGACCTGCTATCGCAGCTACCGGGAGGCGCTCAGCAGATCCAACAGTTCGGCATCAAGCCGGTCGGCGCGGAACGCTCGCGCAGCTATGACTTCGGCGTGGAACAGTCTTTTACTGACCGGGCTTTACTCGACGTGACATTGTTCCATAATCAGTTTTACGATCAGATTGAATTTGTCAGCAGCGGCGAGCTGCCGTTGCTTGGCGTCCCGCAATCGGTCGCTGCTCTCACCGGCTTTGGCGCCTCCGTCAATTCTTCCAGCTATCGCGCACAGGGAGTGGAAACGGAGCTGCAAGTCAAACTCCCGGGTTCTTTTACGGCTCGCGCGGGATACACCTACCTGGATGCTCGCGTGCAGCGGTCATTTTCCAGCAATGCCCTCGCTCCTTCTTTTAATCCGTTATTTCCTACCGTGCCGATTGGCGCTTTTGGGCCTCTGGTGGGAGCGCGGCCCTTCCGTCGGTCTCCCCACACCGGGTTTTTAGCTGTCTCATATACCCATCGCAAATGGTCCGGGCTCTTTCAAGGGACGTTTGTCGGCCGGCGCGACGATTCCACCTTCCTCGGGTTCTCCGATGCCAGCTTCGGCAACACGCTTCTATTGCCCAATCGCAATCTGGATGCGGCATACCAGAAACTGGATCTCTCGGGTGATTTCAGACTCAATCGCCACCTGACGTTATTCACGTCGATGGAGAACCTGTTGAGCCAAAGGTACAGCGCGGTAATCGGGTTTCCATCTCTGCCATTTACAGTTCGTTCCGGTGTAAGAATTACTGTTGGCGGCGAGAGATGAACCTGGCATCGCCTTGTTGCTTTCGGGTTTCGCCGTTAGCATGATCTCTGGCGCTGCGCCTGCACGGACCAGTTGCGTTTTCAGGCCGGCAGCAACTGGCCTGGCAGGGTCTGTTGGAACCTGAAACAGAAATGAGAGGGCGATGAATATGGCCAAGAGTATCGCAACCAAAACCGGAGACAGTGGCCAGACAGGCCTGGTGGGCGGCCTGCGCGTGTCAAAAAGCAGCCTGCGGGTTGAGACCTACGGATCAGTGGATGAGCTGAACTCCTTTCTGGGTTTTGCCAGGTCGATCTGTGAAGACGCTGAGATCAAGCAGTTGACTCAATCCATCCAGAAAGAGCTTTTTGTGCTGGGAGCGGACCTGGCCACACCCGGGGAAGCAAAAGAGAACCAGGCGCGCGTTTCCCAGGGAATGGTGGATCGTCTCACCAACGAAGTACATAGGATCGAGGCGATGGAAGGCATCCTCTCCGATTGGTCAATACCCGGTGAGGACTCTGTCTCCGCCGCCTATGACATGGCGCGCACGGCATGCCGGCGCGCCGAGCGGTTTGCCGTGCGGCTGGCTGAATCGGGCGAAATCGTCAGCCCTGCCGCAATCGTCTACTTGAATCGGCTTTCTGACCTGGTATGGCTGCTGGGCCGGTGGATAGAACTGAAGAAGGGCGCCAATTCAGCGCTGCGCGATGACGAACACGGCGGTCCGCGATGGTCGCGAGCGTGGTAGTTGGCAGCGCCCGATGGTGAGCCGGCCGGCGCAAGCTTCTATAATTTCGACCACGATGACTTCAAGTACAGTCAGGACCGTGTTGGCGGTAGTTGCGGGCGATGCGATCTTTGCCGGAGGTTCTGTTCTTCTGTTTTATCTGGTAAAAGTTGATCCGCATGGCCCCGCCGCGACAAATTTTATTGTTTTAAGCATCGTTGTGGGCATTGGGCTGGCTTTGGCCGGCGGCTTTGTTGCCGGCATCATCGGGAATCGCACCGACCTCATTTGCGGCATGCTTCTGGCCGTGATCATTGCGGTGGGGGCCATCATATCGATGGTTGGACGTTCGGAACAGGGCGCGCTTTGGTCGCAGACCTGCGCGCTTCTCAGCGCTCCCGCGGCGCTCGCGGGCGACTGGCTGAGGATGAAGAAGCAAGGCCTTGTTTCCCGCGGTTGAAGCACAAAATGCTCTCTGGATAGAAAAATCCAGTTGGTAACGCCCTGGGTGCCTCTGATCTCTGTTAGACTGCGCTCAATTTCCTTCTGAGGTTTTGTTCCGGTGCTGCTCGAGCTGCGCGTTGAAAACTATGCCGTGATTGACAGCCTGGCGGTGGAGTTCTCCACCGGACTGAACCTGCTCACGGGCGAAACCGGCGCGGGCAAGTCCATCCTGATTGACGCTCTATCTTTATTGTTAGGTGACAAGGCTTCCACGGAGATGGTCCGCCACGGCGCCGAGAAAGCGGTGGTCAGCGGCGTATTTGAGGCGGATGAGAAACATCTCGCGCGAGTGCTGGAAGAAAACGGCATTGAGGCTGAGGGCAGCCAGATCATCGTAAAACGCGAAATCGCCGCGGGTGGCAAGGGGCGCGTCTTCGTCAACAATCAGCCGGCCACGGTGGCGCTGCTGCGGACGCTGGCGCCGGCGCTGGCTTCGATCCACGCGCAGAACGAAACAATTCTGGCGTTTGACGCCGCGGCGCGCCTGGTGCTGCTGGACACGTATGCCGGTCACGACCTCAGCGACCTGGCAGCCCAGCATGCCGCATGGGCCGCGCTGCGCGACCGTCTGGCGCAGTTTGATCGCGATGAGCAGGACCGTCTGCGCATGGCCGACCTGTGGAGCTTTCAGAAAAAGGAAATCGAAGCAGCCAGGCTCCAGCCGGGCGAAGACCAGAAGCTGGAGACGGAAAAGCGCGTCCTGGCGAACGCAGAAAAGCTCTATGGCGCCGCCACGGCGGCCTACCAGGTTTTGTATGAAGACGATGCTTGCGCGTTAACCAGTCTCTCGGCCGCGCGAAAGCAACTGGAAGAGCTGGCGCGCTTCGACACGAAATTTCTGGAAGCGCTGGCATCCTTGGAGTCGGCCAGGGCGGCGATTGAAGACGTGAGCGCCACGGCGCGCGACTACGCCGATGGAATCGATGCCTCGCCTGAGCGCCTGGCTGAGGTGGAAGACCGTCTGGCGCTGCTGGACCGGCTGAAGCGCAAATATGGCAGCACCGTGGACGAGGTGATTGCCTACGGTGAAGAGGTTGCGGGCAAGCTGAACGAACTGGAGAACCGCGAAGACGTGGTGCAAGATTTGAAGAAGCAGGTTGCCGGAGCTGCGGCTGTGTATCTCAGCGCGGCACAGGCGGTTTCCAAGCGGCGCTACAGCGCGGCGCGAGAGTTGCAGAGGGTGGTGGAAACCGAGATCAACCTGTTGGCGATGAAGGCGCAGTTCAGGATTGAGGTTTCAGGTTCGGACGAACCGGCGAACTGGACGGCTGCGGGCTTTGACAGCGTGGCTTACATGATCTCGCCGAATCCTGGAGAACCGCTGAAACCGGTGGAGCAGATTGCCTCAGGCGGCGAGCTCTCGCGCGTGATGCTGGCCCTCAAGGCCACGATTGAAGCCGGGAAGAAGAGCAAAGGCGGGACCCAGCGCACACTGGTCTTCGACGAGATCGATACCGGCATTGGCGGGCGCGCGGCCGAGGCTGTGGGCAAAAAACTGAAGTCGCTGGCGCGTGCGAACCAGGTACTGTGCATCACGCACCTGCCGCAGATCGCGTCCTTTGCCGACCACCATTATTTGATAGAGAAGCGCGAGTCGGGAGGGCGGACGCGGACATTCGTCCGCCTGCTTGCTCCAGCCGAGCAGACGGAAGAAATTGCGCGCATGCTGAGCGGCGCAAAGTTGACCGAGAGCTCACGCCAGCACGCAGAGCAGTTGTTGAAGGCGAATGGGTAAGTTTTTCGCCGCAGATTTGCGCAGATGGGCGCGGATCGGGGAAGAGGCAAAACCCACTACGGAGACACGGAGGCACGGAGAAGTCAGCGCAAAAGAACGGCGTTGCGGATAAAATGCCAGTATTTGAATGGGCCGCAAACAGTTTTGCGCCGCGCACGTCTAAATTCTTTTCAATACAGAATCCAACGGAGTCATCGCATGGCCGTAGCTTCCACAGCTTCCGCATCTGTCGCATCTTCATCCAACGCTTTCCTCGCCATATTCTGGGGCGGGCTGGCCTGCGGCGTTTTTGACATCACGCAAGCATGCATAGCGTGGGGCATCCAGAATCATTTGCGGCCTATGCGGATATTCCAGTCGGTTGCCGCTGGGTTGCTGGGTCCGGATTCTTTTAAGGGCGGGATGAAGACGGCAATTCTGGGGGGCGTGCTGCACTTTTTCATCGCGTTCAGCTGGGCGGCGATTTATTACATTGCCAGCCGGCGACTTACCTTTATGGTCGAAAAACCCATCCTATCGGGGTTACTTTATGGCGAGGTGGTATGGCTGGCGATGAATTTCGTGGTGATTCCTCTCTCGGCCATCCATCGATGGCCGACCTGGAACAAGGCATCGATCATTACCGGGCCCATCGGCCACCTTTTCCTGGTGGGCTTGCCGATAGCTCTTGCGGTCCGGCGGTGGGCCCCATTGAAATAGCCACACACAGCCTGAGTCACCCCGGTGTGAGCCAAAGCATAGTCGAAAGCCGCCAGGCCCTACCGATCATTCCATGACGCCCAGAACATAGCGCCCAAAGCCCCTCCCCGTTCACCCCCAGATACTCCCTGGTTACTGCTAAATATCGATCTTTCAATGAGTTGCCTTGGCCTAAGGCGTTTTCATAGGATAACTTTAAGGAAAGGAAATGTTGTCTAAAAGGGTATAATCAACAGACCACAATGACACTAGAAGCCAAGACTTTGTTGTTGTTGAAGCCGCGGGGTTTTTGCGCCGGGGTCGTCCGAGCCATTGATATTGTCCGCATCGCGCTGGACGCATTCGGGCCTCCGATCTATGTCCGCAAGGAGATCGTCCATAACCGCTACGTCGTGGAAGAGCTGAAAGCCAAAGGCGCGATCTTTGTCGACGAGGTTTATGAGGTGCCGGACGGCCAGCGCCTTATTTATAGCGCACACGGCGTGTCCCCCAGCGTGCGCGATGCCAGCAAGTTGCGCGACCTGCGCGTGATTGACGCAACCTGCCCGCTGGTGACCAAGGTCCACGTTGAGGCGGTGAAGTACGCCAAGGGCGGCTACAGCATTATTCTGATCGGACACCATGACCATGATGAAGTGATCGGAACGCTGGGCGAAGCTCCGGACGTAACCCAGGTGGTAGGCAGCGCGAGTGAAGTCGAGAGCCTGGAAGTTCCGGACCCGACGCGCGTGGCCTACATTACCCAGACCACGCTCAGCCTGGACGAAACCAAAGATGTGATCGAAGCCTTGCGGCAGAAGTTCCCTCTGATTGAAGGCCCGCACGCGCAGGACATCTGCTATGCCACGCAGAACCGCCAGACCGCGGTGAAAGATGTGGCGCACCAGGCCGACCTGCTGCTGGTGGTGGGATCTGAGAACAGCTCCAATTCCAACCGGCTGGTGGAAGTTTCCACCAACCTGGGCACGCCTTCCTATTTGATCGATACAGCCGATGACATCAAGCCGGAGTGGCTCAACGGCAAGAAGAATGTGGCGCTCACGGCCGGCGCATCGGCGCCTGAGATTCTGGTGGAGCAGGTGGTGGAGTTCTTGAAGCACAAAGGCTTCAAGACCATTCGCGAAGTTGAAGTTATGCCGGAGAACGTGCGGTTTGGCCTGCCGCCGGAGATCGTGGAAACGATTGCTGCAGCACCCGCTGCCGCGGAGTAAGCCATGAGCACGAACTTTGGCGCGCATCCCGCGCAGATGCTGTTTGGGAAAATCGATGACATGCTGGGCCGCGTGGCCCTTGGCGTTGAGAAGGCGCGCGCGTATTTGTTTGCGCAGCAGCACCAAGAAGGTTACTGGTGTGGCGAACTGGAAGCCGACACCACACTCGAGTCAGACTACATTGCGATACACACACTACTGGGAACGGGTAACCGCGCGCGCATGGAACGCGCGGTGCCGGAGATCATTCGCCACCAGAACGCAGATGGCGGCTGGCCAATTTATGCCAGCGGCCCTTCCAACGTCAGCGCGTCCGTAAAGGCCTACTTTGCTTTGAAGCTGATGGGATACAAAGCCAGCCATCCGGTGCTGGAGCAGGCGCGCACGAAGATCCTGGAGATGGGCGGCGCCACCGAGTGCAATACCTTCACCAAAATCTATCTGTGCTTTCTCGGCCAGTATGACTGGGAAGCGGTGCCGGCCATTCCGCCCGAAATCGTGCTCTTCCCCAACTGGTTCTGGTTCAACCTGTATGAGATTTCGTCGTGGTCGCGGGCGATTCTGGTGCCGCTTTCGATTGCGTACGCCAAGAAGCCGTTCAAGAAAATTCCGGCGGAGATGGGTATCGACGAACTGTTCGCCGGCGGGCGGCATGGCAATCACCTGCACTTGAAGTGGGCGGCAAAGAAGGTTTCATGGAGAAACTTTTTCCTGGTGCTGAACCGCGTGGTGCATTTCTGCGAGCGTTTCCACATCCGGCCGTTGCGCTATATAGCGATCAAGAAAGCAGAGCGCTGGATGCTTGAGCGCTTTGAGAAGTCAGACGGGTTGGGCGCAATCTATCCCGGCATTTTGAATTCGATCATTGCGCTGCGCTGCCTGGGGTACTCGGCTGACGATCCGCAGCTGATCCGCGCGCTGGATGAATTTGAGAAGCTGGGCATTGAAGAACCCGGTGTCCCTGATCACTCTGGGCCTTCGTTCCGCATGCAACCGTGCATGTCTCCGGTGTGGGACACGGCCTATGCCATGTTTGCTCTGGGCGAGAGCGGCGTTGCCAAAGACGATCCACGGTTGTTGAAAGCGGCAGACTGGATATTGAGCAAGGAAGTGCGCAGCAAAGGTGATTGGGCGGTGAAGGCGCCTAACGTCCAGCCGGGCGGCTGGTATTTTGAGTTCAACAACGAGTTTTATCCTGACGTGGATGACTCGGCCATGGTGCTGCTCGGCCTTGATAAAGTGGAAAATCCACGGGAACGCTACCAGCACGACGTTTGCGGTCGCGCGATTGACTGGATCTTTGCCATGCAGTGCAGGAACGGCGGCTGGGCGTCGTTCGACAAAGACAATACGCGCATGGTCTTCCAGAACATTCCGTTTGCCGACCACAATGCCATGCTCGATCCGCCGACGGTGGACATCACCGGGCGCGTGCTGGAGATGCTGGCGACTTTCGGCGTGACCAAAGAGGATAAGCGTGTCAAGAAGGCGATCAAATTCATCCTGAGCGAGCAGGAGCCGGATGGATCATGGTTCGGCCGCTGGGGCGTGAATTACATCTACGGAACCATGCTGGTGCTGCGCGGGCTGCAGACGATGGGCGTGGACCATCATGAGCCGTATGTCCAGCAGGGCGCGGAGTGGCTGCGCATGGTGCAGAACTCTGACGGCGGCTGGGGCGAAACCTGCGGCTCGTATGACGATCCAACGACGCGCGGCCTGGGACCAAGCACGCCTTCACAAACGGCCTGGGCCATCATGGGATTGCTGGCGGCGGGCGATACACGCAGTGATTCAGTGCAACGCGGAATTCTCTACCTGCTGGAAACCCAGCGCGCCGATGGCCACTGGGGCGAAGACCAGTACACCGGTACGGGCTTTCCACGGGTGTTTTATCTGGCGTACCACCTGTACCGCGATTATTTCCCGCTGATCGCGCTGTCAGCGTATTCGCGCGAGTTCTCCGCGCTGTATCAAGAGGGTAGCGTGGGATACGCGAGAGGGTGAACGGCGCGCAGGCGAGGGCGCCTGCGGTCCACAGAGATTTGGAGCACAGCCGGCCCTCGGCTGTGACAAGAGGAACCAAGGGAGATTGATTTTGCCGGTACCAATTTCACAGATGTGGACGGTCGCGAGCTACGTGGTCAAGCAAAAGCTCGCGGGACGCAAACGTTATCCACTGGTGCTGATGCTGGAGCCGTTGTTCCGCTGCAACCTGGCCTGCGCCGGCTGCGGCAAGATCCAGTACCCGGCCCACATCCTGAAGAAGGAGCTTACGCCGGAGCAATGCTTCCGCGCGGTGGATGAGTGTGGAGCGCCCATGGTGAGCATCCCCGGCGGCGAGCCGCTAATGCACCCGCAGATCGGCAAGATCGTGGAAGGGCTGGTGGCGCGGCAGAAATATATCTATCTCTGCACCAACGCGCTGCTGTTGAAAGAGAAAATTGGCCTGTTCAAGCCGAGCAAGTACCTGACGTTCTCGGTCCACATGGACGGGCAGCGCGAACACCACGATTTTTCCGTCTGCCGCGAAGGCGGGTACGATGCGGCACTGGAAGGCGTGAAGGAAGCGCTGCGGCGCGGCTTCCGCGTGACCACCAACACCACGCTGTTCGACGGCGCCGATCCCAACAGCGTGCGCGAGTTCTTTGACGAAATGATGGAGCTGGGCGT
>JBGPZS010000165.1:0-7859 GCA_041493865.1 Terriglobia bacterium | reverse complement strand
TTATAGCGGAACACGCTGCCAATGTCCGTCTGTTGCGTCCAATGCGGCTGCACCGGAGCGCCCAGAAATTCGTTCGCCATCTGGTACAGCGTGGCGTCATCAAAGATGCCGCCGCTGTCCACAAGACTCTGTATGTCTAGATTGGGCTGGAAAGGCAGCGGCATTCCCTCTTGTCCGGTCACCTGCAGAAGGCCGCGCTCGGCCGTGGGATCGTCGGCCGCGACCTGGTTGGCGCGGGCAAAAGCGGAGATGGCGCGCGGATTGTCATGCCGCTGGGCATAGATATTGGCCCAGGCCAACTGATAGTCATAACTCTGCTGGAAGTCCGCTGGATTGCCCATCGCCGCAAGCGCCTGGGCTGCGCGGCGATCGTCGCCCTGCGCGATGTAGGTGTTCGCCAGACCGACAGCTACGGTGTCATCAGACGCGCCCAGATCTTTGGCCTTGGTGAAATAGCGTTCTGCCAGATCAAAATCGTGCGCTGCCAGGAAGATGTTAGCGGCTTCCACCAGGTTGTCGGCCGTGACCGGTGAAGCTTCGCCAATACGCGACTCGGCAAACGCCAGCGCTACTTCCTGCTTGGCGTCGGCAAATTTCCCTTCGCGCACAAACAGCTTGGCAAACTCCATGCGCACGTCAACCCGATTGGCGTCAGGTGCATCCAGGGCGCGAGTGAACCGCTCTAACGCAGCGGCACGGTCACCCAGGGTCATCAACGCGTCGCCCGTAGCCAGCAGGATCGCCGACTGGTCCACAGCCTCCCGCTCCGCCGCCTGGATATACTTAAACGTCTCCGCTCGATGTCCCAGCTGCGCCTCTGCTGAAGCAAGGTTGGCGTAGATCAACGGATCGTCCGGAGAAAGCTTCAGCGCCTCCTGCAGTTCGGCAATTGACTGGCTGTAGTGGCGGGCGTGATAAAGAGCGTCGGCCAGGGCCAGATGCAGTTTTAGATCGTCCGGCGCGTACTTGAGCGCAATCCGGTATTCCTGCACCGCTTTATCCAGGATGCGCATCTGCCGGTACGCGGTGGCGCGGGCCATGTGCGTTGCCCCCAGCTCGCCCAGCGCTTTTTCCGCCAGATTGGTTTCTACCAGCGCCTCGCGGGAACGGTGCAACTGCAGGTAAGAGAACGCCAATCCCAGGCGGGCAATGCCGCTGTTCGGGTTCATCTTGAGCGCGGGCTCAAAATCGCGGATCGCCCCTTGCGCGTCCTGCATGTCATTGCGCACGTAACCGCGGTTCACCAGTGCTTCAAACATCCTGGGGTCTTTTTCCAGCGCGCGGGTGAAGTCGTCAATGGCCTGCTGCAGCAACTGGTTCTGCTTGTGTACATGCCCGGCGAGCAAGGGGAAGTTTGCCTCTTTGGGCAGGACGCCCTCATAGCGGCTCACCAGCGCCAGCACCTCGTCGTAGCGGCCCAGGTTGTAATAGTCATAGCCCAGATAGACGGCGGCATCACGGTCATGCGGTAACTTCACGATTGCCAACTCGCCCAGGCGGGCGGATTCCGCATACCGGCCTTTCAGGAAGAGGTAGCGCTCGGTTTCACGCATGATGCGCGGATCGTTCTTCATGGCGCCGGTGGCGCGCGCGACCCATTCTCCTGCCAGGTCAATTTGCCCGGCTTCAATGGCGGCATTTGAACCGCTGGCCACGATTTGCGAATTTGTCGGCGCCAGCTTGTGGGCTTTCTCGTAGCTTGCCTGCGCCTTGGGATACTCTTTCATTGCCGTATACAGATCGCCCAGCGCCATGTACGGAACATAATCATTGGGATACGCCGCGGCCATGCGGCTGAAGAAAGTTTCTGCCGCTTTGTTGTCGCCCTCATCGCGGGAGAGATAGCCCAGCGCCTCCAGCGCGTAGCGGTTCTTGTCGTCGCGCTTGAGCAGGGTGACGTATATCTGCCGTGCCTCGGTTTTGCGCCCGACTTTCCACAGCAAGCTGCCATACTGCAACGTCACGTTGTCATTTTCAGGGTCGAGCTGCAAAGCCTGTTTCAGGTCAGCTTCGGCCCCGGCAACGTCGTTACCCAGCCCTTTGATGGCAGCGCGCAATCGCAGATATTCCACGCGCTGCTGGCCTTCTACCTGTATCTTGGCCAGTTCCTGCTGCGCGATGTTGAGTTGCTGACGAATGGCCGCATCATCGTCAAGATTGCGGTAGGTATCGATCAGGTTCAGCCGCAGTTGTGTGGGATAGAGAATGCCCTCAGCCGGGCCTTCGGGCATCGCGGCAATTGCCGCCAGGTATTCGCGCACCGCATCATTGTCGCGGCGCTCAATCTTGGCCAGGTCGCCGCGAATCGCATGCAGACGGTAGTAGTTGGCGTCGAGCTGTTCGGCACGCGCCAGATACGTGCGCGTTTTGTCCAGATTGCCTACCCGCAGCTGCGCCTGAGCCGCCGCGAGTTGCACGTTGACGGATTTGGGCGCCATGGCGGCGGCTTTCTCATATGTCTCCGCCGATTCCTTCTTCATGCCGGCAAGCTCGTAGGTATAGCCGAGTTCTGACATTACATCGGCATTTTTGACCGGCGCTTTTTGCAGGGTGGCGATCGCAGATTTGTAGTCGTGCGCTTCGCGGTAATACTGGGCCACTGCACGGAAGATTTCAGTATTCTTCGGGCTGCGTTTCATCGCGCTGTCCAGAAGCTGCCTGGCTTTTTCCGTCTGCTTCTGCTTCATGTAGGTGATGGCCAGAAGCAGTTCGGCATGGGACGAAGGCTTGACATTTTCTGATCGCTCCAGCAGATTTTGGGCGCGCGGCAGGTCACCTGACTGCATGAACAGCTCGCCCGCCATTGCCAGGTCCGTGGCCCGGCGAGGGTTGGCGGCAATCACCTGCAGCAGCAGTTTCTTGGCCTCGTCCGCTTTGCCCATGCGGATATAGGTCTGAGCCATGCCGGAGAGACCTTCCACGGAATTGGGCGCACGTTCCAGACCCTTCTGGTAAGCGTCCAGCGATATTTGAGAGTTGCCGGCCAGTCGCGCGGTATACCCCAGCAGGAACCAGTTACATGCGTCGCTGGGCGCGGCCTGTGTGAGATGCTGCGCAAAATTCATGGCAGCCGCGGGGTTTCCGTTCTTCAGAGCTGTCTCTGCGGCGCGCGCGTAGCGGCCCGCCTCAATGCTTCCACCCCAGCCACTGCCTGAGGTCCCGCACGGCATTGCGGCCCCTCCAGCCCTGCTTCCCGGCTGCTTTTTGGCGTTATTTTGCTTTGGCTGGGGTTTCTGGTTCTGGTCTTGCGGTTTGTTGAGCTCAAACGTCTGCGTCCAGCCACGCGTGACTGGAAACAGGGAACAAAAAAGCGCCAGACGTAACAAATTCTTCTTCACGGAACCACCGTTGTCAGAGTCATAGAGGAAACACGTGGGCACCAGGTTCCACGACGCTATTTGGATTTAGCGAAAGCAACATTGCCGCACGCGCGGCAGCAGCTCTGTTCTCATGTTGAATCCAGATGCCATTTCCGGGCCAGGGGATTGCTTTGCCGTGTGAACTTCCCGAAACCACTCCTCAAAACGAGAATCGGGATGCCACAAGGCAAACCCCGCCGTCTTTTTTGAATCGAAGTCTCTGCTGGAGCAAAACCGCTGCTGATAACGGCATCCCTTTATTTATTGCTGGCTCGCTGATCAGGTTCGCGCGCTCGTCGCAACTCGCACACGGAGGTTTTTCATGAGTTCCCCATCCATCGCTCCGGGCAGGCAAGTGACTATGCCCACTCGGGCGGTCCCCTTGAGCTGGGTGCTGTTGCTGGCGCTGCTGGTGCATGGTCCGCTGCTATTGATGCAACTTCCCAATGATTCGTACGACGCGGACTTCCACAAGTTTTTTGCCGCGCACTACGCGCAACACTGGTTCAATCCGTGGAATGAAAAGTGGTTTACAGGCTTCTCGCAGACCACGTACCCGCCCATGGAGCAGCAGTGGATGGCGTTGTTATCGCATGTGATGGGCCTCAACCTGGCGTATGCCTTGGTCCAGCTTATCGCCATCCTCTTGCTCCCGATCGGTGTGTACAGGTATGCCCGAATATGGGTGGGAGAACGAGCGGCCAGCTATGCTGCCATAGGAAGCGTGCTGCTGGGCTCGCTGGCAGCGCTGGTCTATCAGGCAGGACAGCTATCCACCACGTGGGCGGCGCCGCTCTACCTGATAGCGCTCGCCTATTTTTATGAGTGGACACGCGAGGGCAGGGTCATGGCGCTGCTCAAGGCCCTGGCGCTGACGCTGGCTGCGGCTTCCGCCCACCATGTGACCCTGCTGTTTGCCAGCGTCTTGTTCACAATTCCCGTTCTCGTCACGGCGATTATGGACCGCAAACGCGACGGCCTGGATTCCACGACTACTGGGGTCGTCTCGCGTGCAGCAGTTTTTGCCGTGCTATCACTCGGCGGAGTTATTCTGGTGCTTCTGCCTTACTGGATCGCGCTGATGCACAACCCGATCAAGCAGATGCCCATCCCTCACGGCAGCCGCGAAAATTTCTTCTCCCAGGGCTGGCTGGCGGTGAATTACATTTTTGTTCCCTGGGGCGCATTGCTGCTGGCTTTACCTTTCATTTTCATCAAGGGATTGCAGGAAAGCAGGCTGCGGCCTCTTTTCTTCGGCTTTTGGATCACCATGATTTTTGCGCTTGGTGGAACCACTCTGCTGCCCCGGATGCTGCTGGGCGCGCTTGGTGGTGTGGTCAACGCGGTTACGGGCGCGAATGTACACAATCCTTTTGACATCCTCACCTTCGAACGCTTCGCCTTCTGGGCCAATCTGATGGCGCTGCCCATCGTCGGCTTGCTGGCGGTGAAACTGGTGGACCGTTATGGACGTAAAGCTACCTTCGTCCTGGGAACGCTGGCGGCATTTACCACGGCCATGGCGGTCTCGTGGCCTGTGTACCACCCGATCCACGACGCTCCTTTCAGCACGGCCGAGGTGGTCTCTTTCCTGAACCGAGACGGCCATGACAAGTTCCGCTATCTCACGCTTGGTTTTGGCAGCAAGATGTCAGAGGTCGGGATTTACGCCAACGCCAGCAGCGTTGACGGCGAATACAACTCTGCACGCCTGCTGCCGGAGATGACGCAGTACGGCTCCGCCCAACTCACCAACTCCAAGTACTACGGAACGAACGGCATTGAGTCTCTGCGTTCCATGCTCAAACATGCCGATCAATACGGTTTGAAATATATCTTTGTCCGCGATCCGTATTACGAGCCTTTGATCGCCTTTGCCGGGTGGCGCAAGCAGGAAGTTTACGACCGCGGCAACGTCAGCCTGTGGGTGAAAGACGGAATTCCTCCCGCGCACAAAACACCTTACGGCACGCCGCCCAGCGCGCTGGAAGGGGTCCTGTGGGGAACGCTACCCATCGGCAGCAGCATTATCGCTTTGCTTCTGATGCTGATGTTTCCAGACAAGCAGCGTAAGCGTGAGACCCTGGAATTTCCATTCGCTCCCAGCGAAGAACCTGTACTCCGGGAGGCACGCTAATGGGACGCACACTCGCAATTATCTTCGCCATTCTTACCGTAGCGCTGATCGCTGCCGGCACGGTGCACGAGAGCAAAACTGCTCCAGCATCCACGCCGGAAGGCGCGGTGCAATCGATGTTTGCCAACGCCAAAGCGCACGACTGGAAGGCCGCTTATTCCTACGTGGCCGCTTCCAGCAACGTGGATCAGGGCGGATTCATTCGCAACCTTACCGGCGGTAATGGCAGCTTGCGCACTTACTCGCAACTCGACTCAGTCAATACGCGCGTTCTTCACGAGTCAGAAAACGAAGCCACGGTGCGCACTGAGCTCAAGTACGCCACCGCGGTGGGCGCTTCTTATGACACGCGCGATCTCAAGGTGGTCAAGGACGACGGCGCCTGGAAAGTCCAGTGGCCGGCGGAAAAGGAAGTAAATGTGCCTCCCCAAGTGATTCCCGTGAACTATCTGCGCTGGGACATTGTGTGGCGGGGCCCGGGTGACGATTGGGGTGCGCAGAACGTGGAGAAC
This sequence comes from Terriglobia bacterium, assembly GCA_041493865.1. GTDB lineage: Bacteria > Acidobacteriota > Terriglobia > Terriglobales > Acidobacteriaceae > Angelobacter. Next base: position 1,851 of record JBGPZS010000165.1, on the reverse strand, counting down.
CCCAATTGCCGCATCCTCTCCATGAACGCCGTGGAACGCGATGGCGCCTTGATCGTCATGGGTGAAGTGGTCAATGAAGACACGGTCCCCGCTTTCATCACCGTGGGGGCGGTGCTGACCGACAACAACGGCAAAGACGTGGCCGAGGAAAGCAGCTTTGACAAAATCTCGCATGTGCTGCTGCCCAAAGAGGTGTCGCCGTACCGTATTGATTTCCCCGGAATCAAAAAAGCCGACGTAAAGGCAGTTCGCATGACGCACAACTGGATGCTGGTACCGGCCTCGGCTGACCCCGTCATCGGCGTGCTCCATCAACGGATCGAAAAGGACATAGCCGGCCGTACCGTGCTGAAAGGCGAGTTGCTGAACGAAAGCGGGCAGACGGTAAACATCCCGCATGTTCTGGCCACGTTTTATGACAATGCCGGCAAAGTGATCTGGGTTTCCGACGCATATTCGGACCATGCATTGCTGCCGCAGACACCGCAGCCTTTCTCGGTTGCGCTGCGCGGCGACCTGGCTGCGAACGTGCATACGTATCGCGTTACCGTAAACGACTACAGTCTGCACCGGGAGAACTGACAATGCGCAAAGTGATTTTCGGAGCCCTGGCCATAGCCGTCTGCTGGTTTGCTGCTGACTGCGCCAGCGCGGCGGAGCTGCACGTGCCGCAAAACGCTGTTGCCGGACAGCCTCTCAGCATCGGCGCCAGCGGAAGCGGTACGCTGTATCTTATCGGCCCCGGCCAGGTGATCAAACGCGCCTTCAAATCAGGCGCCAATGTCGAAATCAAAGGTGAAGAGCTGCGCAGCGCCGGGCGCTGGATCGCCGTGACTCGCGGCGATGGCAATCAATCCCAGGTTTTCTGGGTCAAGCCCGGCAAGCCCGAAAAACTTAACTTTCTCGCCCGGCCTTCCCGCGTGCCTGTGGCCCGGCCTAATGTGATCAGCGGCGTGACGTTCGTTTTTGATCGATACCAGAACCTGGTACTTGATCCCACGCCGGTGAATTTCAACCTTTCGGTGGGCGGCGCCGGATCTTCAAAAAATGTTACCAGCCGCGATGGGGTCGCGTGGATCAACAGCTCGTCGGCGCCGAAAGCGGGAGCAGCCCAGTTTGTAGCGTCCGTGGATGGCACCGAGGTGCGGCGCGTGGTGCAACAAGTTGCTGCCGATCCCTGCAACCTCCGTATACACGTGGCCGGCCGCGCGAACAACATGGTGGTTGTAGAGACTGATCCCATTCGCGATTGCAGCGGCAATCCCGTGCCGGACGGCACGATTGTCACCTTCATCCAGACCGAGAAGAGCGGCAAGAGCACTGTGGACGCGCGCATCAAGAAAGGCACAGCGCGCGCCGAGCTGCCCGCGTCTGAAAGCGCCACCATCACCGTGGCCGCGGGCGTTGTATTGGGAAATGAACTGCACGTGGGAGGCCAATAATGAAACTCGCGCGCATGGCGGTCCTGACTCTGGGAGTGGCGCTGGCGATGTCAGGTGCTGTGCCGCTGCTGAAGCGGATCCTGGCAGATAGCAAACCTTCAGTTGATCTCAATGTGAAAAACGCCCAGCCGCGAGAGGTTGAAGATGTCACCCAAAACGCGATCCTGCGCGACTACACTGCTGCCTGGCAGGCGATCAGTACGGCGCTGGCCAACAACACGTTACAGCCTCTGAACGAGAATTTTTCCGGCTTCGCGTTGGATAAGCTGGTCCAGCGCGTGAAAGACCAAAAAGAAAACGGTCTCACCACGCGTATCATCGACCGCGGCCACAAGGTGGAAGCCATCTTTTACTCGCCCGACGGCGCCGCCATCGAGCTTAAAGACACCGCAAGCATTGAAACCCAGGT
>JBGPZS010000128.1:0-9348 GCA_041493865.1 Terriglobia bacterium | reverse complement strand
ATTCACCATGCCGATCCTCTGCCGGATCAAGTCTACTGACGCCTGGTTCTTGGTGGTCATCCGTACCGGTTCCGCGAACTGCGTTAGCGAGAGAGAAACGCTGTGTTCGCCCTGGCTGACGTCACTGAACTTATAGCGTCCCTGCTCGTCTGTCTCCGCAACCTCGCCGTCATCGAGCCGCACCCGGAGACCGACCAGACCTTGCTCACCGAAGTTAAAAGCGCCATTCACGTTGTTGTCGCGGAAAACGCGGCCTTCGATGATCCTCCCGGCGTGGCGCGTGGGAAACAGCGCGCCCGGCATGGCGCTGAAGCGCTTGGTGAAACCAAAATACATGAGCGTGGTGCGCTGGACGTTGTTCGAAGAGTTGCCCAGCACCCAGACATTGGTCAAACCTGAAGTGAAGTCAAGAGATGGGCGGACCTGGTAGGCCAGAGAGTATCCGACAAAGGGCGTCCAGGAGGCAGTGGCGCCTGTGGATGCGCGCGCGAAGGCAAAGTTGGGGTTGAGACTGAATTTCTTGCCCATGCGCAGCTGGGCTGACGCGGAAATAGATGTGCTGATTGGCACTTGCGCATCCAGGAGGGCCCGCACCTCCAGCGGCAGGTTGTTTGACTGCACGAATGAAATCGGGTCCTGTAAATACAGCGCCTGCAACGCCGGCGACAGAAGCTCCAGTTCAGATCCCAACTTCCGCACCAGCGAGGGGTTGCGGCGGTCGTGTTCAAAGCCGACCATCATGCTTCCGCCCTTGATCAGGAATGAAACCGAGTCGCGGAAAGCAAACTCATCTTCTGAGCTGAGCTGCAAAGGGTCCTGCAGTGATCCGGCGATGAACTGCGCGGCGTTGGAGACGCGCGGCGTTATCTGGCGGCGCCAGTTGGTGTCAAAGCGGTTGCCCGTGGTGGCCTGGTTTGAGAAGCCGCCGTCATTGCGGCTGAATGTATAACTGAAGTTCAAGTCGTCGCGCGGGTCCACTCGCCATGACAGAGCCGGGGTCAGGTAGTCCGAGCTGCCGGCATGGAGTATGTTGCCAAAGGCCTGCGTGATGGTGTGCTGGTAGTACAGCGATTCGGTAAAGCGGTCGCTTGTGGTCAAAGTGGCCCCGGCCTTTGCCGATGTTGTGCCGGAAAACAATGACTGCACCCGGTTCAGCGGGAACAGAAGAGAAGATGATCCGCCGGCGGCAAAGAACGTGAAGCGGCGGCTGACGTAATCGACTTCGCCGCGTCCCATTCCGCCATGAGTGCTCACACCGCCCGTGCCCTGGATCGTCCATTTTTCGCTGGGTTGATAACCAAACCCGGCGGTCTGCATCCAGTCATCCTGCCGCCCGCCGGTTGGATTGAAGAAATCCACCGGAGAGTTGATGTAGCTGGTGGTGGCAAACAAGTTCAGGGTCTTGGACTGCTTGCGCTGGAAGGAGAAACCGCCGATATCGCGGGTGGAGCCCAGGGTCAGAAAGTAGAAGGGAATCGTGCTTCCTCCGAAGAACATGAATTGATTGTCGCCACGCCGCAAGGTCAGGCCGGCGCCGCGCAGTTCCACGGAATCAGAATATGTGAAAGGGCTGATGTGCCGCTGGGCCCCGTTGTCAGTAAGGCTTACCAGGTTATCCAGCAGGCTGATGTCCATGCCCGGACTGCGGTAGGCAACGCTTCCATGCCGGATATTGAAAGCGTGCCCGCCCTCAATGTCGTTGTCCTCAACCTGTGTGTTGATATACAGGCGGCCCTGGGGGCCGGCAGGCTGGGTCCAGTTGAAGTCGTTCACCACGGCCGTGGTGGTCTGGCCCCCGGCGTTGGAAATTTGCGCGCTGGAGCCAAAGCTGCCCTGCGCCATCTCACCCTGGCGGCGGAGCGCCGAGGGCGGAACGATGATTGGCGGCCGCGCCACCACGCGCACGCGGATGCTGACTGGTTTCTCATGCAGGTAGCCAAGTAATATGGTTTCGCCGCGCGTCAGGCCAAAGATCTGGAGGCCATCATTTACAACTTCAACGCGGGCAATGTCCTGGTCCAGCACAATCATGTTCGATAACGCCGGGGCTGTAATCGTCCGCGACCACTGCCAGTAGACTTCAACCAGGGTAGGGACGCCGTTTGCATCCGTGGACTGCGCGGCCGCGGCGGGCACAAGCGCAGACACTGCCAGGAAGCTGCCCAGCAGCGCGACCATCACCGTAATGTGCCGGTAAAACCTCAAAATCTCAAACCCTATTGTGTAGCTACACTGAACACGAATTGCTGCGTCTCTATGTGGTCTTCACCGTATGCCACGGTGAGCACTGCCGTGTAACTCCCCGGCGGCAGCTTGCCCGCCCACTCCACGTGCATGGCGTTTTTCTGGCCGGGCAAAAAGCGCTTTTCCTCGCTTTCGGCCTTGGCAACCAGTTTTCTATTCGCATCAAGGACGGCCACGCGGGCCACGGGGAACACATGCGTGTTGCTGGAATTCAAAAGGTCAAAGTCCACGCTCAATCCATGAGCATCAGCCGGCGGCGTCACTTTCACGTTGCTGATCTCGACCTTGTAGTCCTCAGTGGTCTCCGCGCGCAGCAGCACCAGGCAGCCAATGCGCATGCTGGTGAACACGCCTTTGCCATCATTCTTGGGAAAAGAAAGCTGCGGCTTGGACTGCACAAAAAGGACCGCGTAATAGCCGCCTTTGGCGTCTGCCGGTGGCGTGACAATGGCCTTCATCTTCTGCGTGCCATGCGGACCCACTTCAAAGTGATCGGGCACAAACTGGATCCAGTTGGCCGCGGACCGTGGCGAAGTTCCTGGTGAAGAGAACACCTTCTCATTTTTCTCGTCATACCAGAAATCGGTAATCTCAACGTGCATATCCACGGGCGTATCACCGGAGTTGACGGTGGAAAGATCAAACTGGAAAGGAACGCCCGGCTTGAACTTTTCGACTACCTGCGCCGGCGCCAGACCAAGCGATTGGGCCCGGGCGTGACCGGCCAAGGCAGCAAGGCAAACCAAGCCACACATCAGGCGGCACAGAATTTCGTGGTTTCGATTCATGGTCATCAAGGCACCGTCAATGTGAAAGTTAATGTGGCGGCATCGCTTCCGGTAAAGGCCGTCGCTCCGTTCGTGTTGGCGACAAATAGCCCAAGGAACCGCGTAATGGAGCTGCGGTTTGCGGCGGTGTTGGTGATTTGCGTGGCCGTGCCGGCCGTGGTCCCAATATTGGTGTACGGGCCAGGACTGCTCGCGGCATCGCGCAGCACCAAAATAGTGGGATGGGCAAAATTTGTGCTGACGAACGTCTTGATCGTTGCCGTGGTCGAAGTGAAATCCGTGAAAGCCGGCTGCAGAAGGTACGGTGTGCGATAAATGACACCGCCGGCTGCGGCCAGGGTCGTCAATCCGGCGCCGGGGCCGAATCCCAGACCGTTGACGTTCCCGAAGTTCATGGAGAAATCAGCCGCGGGCGTTACGGTGAGCCCTCCGGCCGCGGAAGCCAGCGTGAGCCGCACGGCGTTCTGGACAGTGTTGTTCGGCGCGGCATTGAAGGAAAAGGTGGCCGTCTGCAGCACATTGTTGTTCGAGAGGTCGCGCATGGTAAACGTGATGATGCCGGTGTTGTCGACGCCAGCAAACGCGCTGGCCCCGTTGTTGTCAGGAAGGAAAATTCCCAGACCGGCAGTAACCGTATTGTTGCCCATGGAAGCGACCACTGTGCTGGGTGCAGCCTGGACCGTGGACATAGTGCTGTACCCGCCCGACGTGGTGCAAGTTGCCGTGCTGGGACAGTTCTGCATGATTTGTGCTGCGGGGTGAGTGAAATTCGTACTTACATATGCAGTCAGTGACGCCGTCCTGCCACCGGTGAGGCCTTGAAATCGGACCTGGTAGGGAGTGAAGTAGATCGCTCCGTTGCTGAGAGCGGTGACCGTCAGGCCTGTTTGTGGAGTACCCAGGCCGAGAGCGTTCATGCTGCCAAAAGTGTTGAGGTAATTGCTTCCTACCAGAGTGCCGGCAAGGCCACCCGGCGACGCCAACAGCGAGAAGCTCGGAGCGCAACGGGCTTGCCTGGCTCCAGCCAGGATTACAAAGAACAGAATGATGAGGGCCGGACGCGAATGACCACACGACGCCCCGCACACCTTCCCGCCGGACTTGTCGACGGGGAGGTGTGGGCGTCGAAGGTCTTCATGGTCTCTTGCTCTCATCATCCAAATTCACAACAGGGCAACAGCTGGCGACTCGGAGCAGAAGTGTCGCCGAGCGATTACTGGACTGTCAGGGTAAAGGTGACCGTGGCGGACTGTGCGCCGGTGGCCACGGTGGCTCCGTTGTCTGGCTTCACCGCTACACCGATGAAACGCGTTTGCGCGGTACCGCTGGTTACGCCGGGCCCGACGATCGTATCGGGAGTTCCGGTGCTCAGGGCCGTAAAGCTGGCGGCGCCGGCAGGGACCGTGCTGGAGTTAGCGCTGTCGCGCACTACGAAAATGTTGGTTACGCCGAAATCGGTGGTCACCTTGGCCGTGATCGTGGTGCCTGCGATGGCCGTATGGCTGGTGAAGACCGGGGTCAGGTTGTAGTCAGACCAGTAAATTGCATTGTCGACGCCCGGATTTGCAGGATTGAACTTGTTGCAGTTTCCGGCGTTGATGCCAAGAGCGTCCACGGTGCCGAAGTTCATGGTGTAATCCGGCGTTCCGCCCGTTGGTGTCACGACGCAATGGGTCACAGCGGCTGTGCCGGTGCTGAGTGTCAACTGCACGGCCTTCTGGATGGTGGCCGAAATCTGCAACGTCGGTGACACTGTGTTGGTATTGACCGCCGTTGTGCCGGCGAATGCCGCTGTGGATAGCGCCATCATCCCCAGCGCAAAAATCGTAAAGTATTTCTTCATTTTGAGTTTTCTCCTCCTGCTCGAATCCGCGGCCGGAGACCGGAAAAAAACGGCCATCGGACCGACGTACTCGCACATTCTTTAGTCTTTCTTCACTTGTGACAACGGTACTTCAGTAATCCGCTTTTGAGCGGGGAAGCGTTTTGCCCGCATTTTTAGCGGGTCTGAGCGCTAGATGAGAGTGATGGCGGTTGTACCTTCGTTGTAACCGGCCAGAAGAGGTGGTTCACCTTAGCTCACACAGCAAGGCGAATCCCTTACGCTCGGAGTCCCTTGGTTCCTGCCGATGTCTGCTCCGCGCGAAAGTGAAAAAGAGTGCGCACCTCACCATTCTTCAACGTCGCTTACTCTCGCTGGCATCTAAAAGGATAGGGATTTCCAACGAGGCGCAAGGAAGGAGCGAATGATGAGAAAAGTCTTAAGTTGCTTTTCTATGGTATTGATGTCCGTTGCCCTGACCACAGCCGGCATGACACAAGAGCCCGGCGCCACGGCGCAGACCGCAACTGGTCCGCAGCGGATGCAGGAGCGGATCACGCATGAGGTCCGTCACGAACTGGTGATGCTGCCCAGCTAACCATTTTCGATAACCTTCAGTACAAAGTGGAGGGAAGCAAAGTCACATTGATGGGACAAGTGACAAACGCAGTGTTGAAGGACTCAGCGGAAAAAGTGGTCAAGAAGGTTGAAGGCGTGGAAAGCGTGAATAATCAGATCGAGATCCTGCCTGCCTCCCAGAATGACGACCGAATCCGCAGGCAGGTGGCGCGGGCCATTTTCAACGACAACCGTCTCTTCCGTTATTCGATGGGATCAGTGCCGCCGATCCATATCATCGTGAATCGCGGCCACGTTACCCTGGAAGGCGTGGTGAATTCCCAGGCGGACAAAGATGCGGCGTTTCTGCGCGCGAATGGCGTGCCCGGAGTTTTTTCTGTGGAGAACCACCTGCAGGTGGAAAAGTCCTGATCAGCGGCTGTCTAACAAAAACAAAGATGAACAGAGGAACTGCTCCTCCGTATCTTTTTCAAACTGTTCTAAGTGTAGAAGCTCTATTTGCGCGCGACTTTTCCCGAGATCAGGCAGGTAGCACCGCGCCCATCATCGGAGGCGCGCAGGTTGTTCGTATGATCGGAGCAATAGGCCTTGCCCCGGCCCGCCACGGGCTCGGCGGTAATGCGAAAGATCCTTGCCGGGTTGTGCTCGCATCCACTGAGGGTAAATCTATAACCGTTGTAGAGGCCACTGGCAAAACCGGCGTCCATGAATTGGTACATTCCATCTTCATCCATGCCCCTGCCCACATTGACCAGGTCAGCCATGGTGCAGGTATAACCGAGCCCAGGATGTTTCTGGGCGTAAATGTTCTCCGCCATGGCAATCATGCGCACCGCTCGCAGAGGTGACAGCTTGGGGCGCTCATCAACCACCACCGGCGTTGTGGGCGTTGCATCAATGCTCCCTCCGGTTGCGGCCGCCAGCGCCGGACTCCACCAGGACATGTCCAGGATTCTGGGATCGCCTACCGGCAGCGTGGCGCTCAGGGTAACCGAATTCAACCGCCAGACACCTTCCTGCCGTTTGAGATCCAGTAAAAACCGTATGCCCACAGGAATTTGCTGTTCGACTCCACTTCGCACCAGGTGCAAGGAGAGCCCCATTATGTCTTGATCGCCGCGCGGCTCTTCACTGTCAATCTGCACCTCATACCGCTCGTGTTCCTGGGGATTGTTGAAAGAGAACAGAATGGGCCCGAGATCAAAGGCCTGAATCTTGTTGCTTCCGAGAGTATTTGGCCCGGTCAACGCCTGCAATGGACCGGGGGCATTATCGAGAGAGCCCTTCATCAGGTTTTGCAGCCGGCCCTGCATCTCCACGGTCAGATGTTTTTTGAAAGGCGCTTCGCCGCCCGAGAGCATCTCAATCATGGCCTGGCGCGGCGACTGCTCAGCATTGGCGTGTTGCCCAGCGGCCCCCCCCGCGAGAACCACCGCAAACGAAATCGCCAGCCGGAATCTGCGGTCAAACATTTTTGCGCCTTCTCCTGGACTTGCCTTGCGCAAGCTTATCATTTGCCGGGCTACTGACAATGGGAAACAGCCAGACGCAAGTAACTTTGGGACAAAATACCGATGTGTGCTTCCGGCTGGTCTTTAGGAAGAGAAGGAGGAAGGGAAGGCTGCGGGGGAAGAACCGCGGAAGGCCGCAGGGAGTGCATGGGATTTTTGCGGGCAGTCGCGGGCAGACCGACAAAATCGCAATGGAATGGTAACAGCAAAAAATCTGGCCGCGACTTACGCCGCGTTGTTGCCGTCGGTCTTGTAGAGTGCATTGACCGGCCTTGGTTCTGAGATATGCATGCGCGCGCCACAAACAGAGCAGTAGACCCAGCCCGCATGTTCCACGACGGAAGGAACGGTCCTGAACTTACGCAGACACTTGGGGCATTCGACATCGATGATTTGGACCAACTGAAGACCCTGATCAAAATGGATTTGAGATGCTGATAGCCTAACAATCTCGTCAACCGGCTGACAACGGCAAAAGTCTTAAGTTTTGTGAATTGTTTTTTATCGCGTGACGCCGTTGCTGCCAACCACGCGCGCCACGGCCAGCATGGCAATGGCCTGGGCGGAGCTGTCATGCAGCTTCTGTGCGCGCGTCAACGCGTTGAGCGAATCCACCTGCGCAGCGGCCTCGCTGATCTCCTGGACCACGGCGGCGGCATTGGCTTCCGGAGTACGCGCGTCCCAAACCTCATCCGCCGCGCTGAACGCCATATCGAAATACTTGCGGGCCTGCTGCTTGTCTCCGGATGTGCCGGCGGCGAACCCGTGCGCGGCGGCTTCGCGCGCCCTTTCGGGTGCGGGCAGGCCGCGGAGTTGTTCTGTCTGGTCCGTGCCCTGGTTCTGCATTGCGGCCAGGACTGAGACACTTTCGGCCTGTGGCCGCTCAATCTCGCGCTCCTGACCGGCATTTTGTACGGTGGTGCTGGCCACAACGTCCGATTCCAGGGCTTTCTGGTAGCCCTCATCGCCAAGGGCCTGCTGCATTGCTCCAGAGGTAATCCGTATGGAAAGCCCGCGTAACGGCGAGTCTTCCAGCTTTCCCAGCCAGGTCAGAAGCTGCAAGCCGGTCTTGGCGGCAACTTCCTTCTGCACGGAACCCGACATTTGCGCATACATGGCGGCAAAATTTTCGGCCTCAGCTTTGCCTTCACTGGGACCAGGCAGGGAAGAGAACATCCTGGCGAAGTGTTCCTGCGACCACGCGGACCCTTCGCCCTGCGCCGCCATTGCGGCCATGAGCGCTCGCGCCGCGACCACATGCTTTTCCAACCCGGCATCAAGCTTGCGTGAAACCGGGTCCAAAGTCTGTTTTGGGCAGGTAGTAACGGCGCCAATCAGCGATTGTTCCGCATGAAGCACGGCGCTATCAGGAAGGTTTTCCACAAAGTTCACGGCAGCAGCGCAGTCGACCTGTCCGCTCGACATCATAGAGACGGCCGGCGTTTGCCCTGTGCGAACCAAGTCAGTTTCAATCCGGGCGCCTTCGCTCCAGTATGCGCGGGCCATTTTTTTGTCAATTGGGGAAACTACGTCAGCCGCGCTGGAGAGGACGCGCAACCGGTCCTGCGGGTCCGATTCCTGCAGCGCAACCGCCATCTTTACGGTATCGATGACAAACTTCTGCTCCGGCGTAAGCTTGCTTGCTCCCGCGGGCGCGCCGGCCTGGGGCTTGGATGGGTTCTTTGCGCTATTTTGCTGGGCCATTCCGGTCAGAGACAGACCAAGGACAACGACAGCGGCCAGACATCGACATATGCTTTGCACTACTCTTAAACTCCAGATTGAATCTTGATCCCACGCGCGGGTGGGTACTGTTCGAGGGTATCGAAGCATCTATTCTGCTTCAATGCAATTGCGGAAGGTGGAGCAGTATTTCCAGAGGACGAATTAGGAGAGGACTAGGTGATTTGCCTAGTCCGAAAGACCCTATGCAGAGACATTTTGTGGCGCTGCCAGGCACGTTCCGTTTACCCGGCCTCGGCCGCTCTTAGTTCCGCCACGATTTCCGCCGCGGCCGTGCGCGCCAGGTCACCTTTGTCCGGAGGAAATGAGATTGCGCCAACGCGGGCATGACCGCCTCCGCCATAGCGCTCGCAGATTTTGGCCAGGTTCACCATGTTCTGCCTGTCAGTCCAGGGATTCGAGCCCACGGCCACTTTCACGCGGAAGCTGCTGCTGCTGAGCCCCACGCTGTATACCGATTCAGGATGCAAATAATAAGGAATGAACTTGTTATAGCCTTCCAGGTCTTGATCGCTGATGTCGAAGTAAATGGTGCCCTGCTTGCACTCCGAGCGCTGGCGCAATATCTCAATCGACTTGCGGTGGCGCTCCAGAAGCGGCGGGACCACAGCCGCCACGAACGGCTCTTCCAGCACACGCGCCAGCGGCTCGCTTACCAGGT
>JBGPZS010000060.1:0-12292 GCA_041493865.1 Terriglobia bacterium | reverse complement strand
CGTCGTCTGCAGGAGAACAAACACATCTATAAGGGCACATATACCGGCCAGTACTGCATCAATGACGAGCTTTACGTCGACGCGGCGGTCCCCGGCGCTCCCTGCCCGGAATGCGGACGGCCAACCGAAACGGTGAGCGAAGAGAATTACTACTTCAAGCTTTCCGCTTTTGCTGACCAGTTGCTGGCCCACTACCAGCAGAACCCCGGGTTTATCCGGCCGGAAACCCGTCGCAACGAAGTGATTGCCTTCGTCAAGAGCGGCTTGCGCGATCTCTCCATCAGCCGCAGCACGTTCAAGTGGGGTATTCCCGTTCCCGGCGATCCCAAGCACGTGATGTATGTCTGGCTGGACGCGTTGAGCAACTACTGTACCGCCGTTGGCCTGGGGGCAAAGGACGAAGAAGGGCAGAAGAAATTCGAGCGTTACTGGCCGGCTGACGTGCACATGATCGGCAAGGAGATCATCCGCTTCCACTGCGTCTATTGGCCGGCTTTCCTCATGGCCGCGGGCCTCCCGCTGCCCCGCTCCGTGGTAGCGCATGGCTGGCTGCTGTTTGAAGAGAGCAAGATGTCCAAATCGCGCGGCAACATTGTGCGCGCGGAAACCGTGATCGACGTGATGGGCAATGACGCTCTGCGTTATTTCCTGTTGCGCGAAGTTGTGTTCGGACAGGATGGCTCCTTCTCCTTTGACGCGCTGGTGCAGCGCTATAACTCTGATCTTGCCAACGATCTCGGCAATCTCTCCAGCCGTACGCTGACCATGATCAACCGTTATTTCAACGGCTCTGTGCCCTATCCTTCGCCGACGGTGGCGCGCAGGGACACAGACGACGTGATCAAGGAGCAAGCGCTTGCGGTCATCCAGGAGTTTGGCCGGCTGTTCGATGAATTCCAGTTCTCCCGCGCTCTCGAATCGGCGTGGAGTCTGGTGAGTGCGGTCAATAAGTATCTGGTGGACGAAGAGCCCTGGATCGTCGCCGAAAAAGAAGGTGAAGAGAACAAATCGCGACTGGCAACGATCCTGTACACTGCCGCCGAGGCGCTGCGCATCGTTACTGCCCTGGCGCATCCGGTGCTGCCGGAATCGACCGCCAAGATTTGGAACCAGCTCGGCCTGGGCGAGATCAGCAAATTCAACCTGGCCGAACTGAAGTGGGCGCAGTTGCCGCTGGGCGGCAAGCTGGGCAAAGTTGAGCCGGTCTTCCCCCGCGCCGACAAAACTTTAATTGAGAGGATGCAACAAATGGAACAGGAGCGGCAGTCTGCCGCCACAACACTTGCAACAACCGCAACCGCTGCCGCGCCTGCTCCCGCCGGTGAAGGCGCGGGTCCGGCACAACCGTCCCCTCAGGCTGCGAAGGGCCCCGCCGAAGCCGCGCCCACAGCCAAAGCTGCTCCTGCTGCCCAAGCTGCTCCACCGCTTGCCGACGGAAAGATCTCCATCGACGACTTCATGAAAGTGGAGCTGCGCGTGGGCCAGGTAAAAGTAGCGGAAAAAGTAAAAGGCGCGGACAAGCTGCTGCGTCTGGAAGTCGACATAGGCACCGAGGTCCGCCAGCTCGTTGCTGGAATCGCGCTGGCTTACAACCCTGAAGACCTCATCGGGCGCAAAGTAGTGATCGTCGCCAACCTTCAGCCGCGCAAACTTCGCGGGCTGGAATCAAACGGCATGATCGTCGCCGCATCGGTTGGCGAAGATGGCAAGCCGGTGCTGGCGGGCTTTCTGGAAGATGTACCGATCGGCGCGAAGCTGAAATAACCGCTTACCCGTGCGAACCGTCATGGTCCGGCAATCCGGACCAGCATTTCTCCGCCATTCACCATTCATCTTCGTCAGCACTTCTGTTATCTTGGCAAGGATGCGGATGGCGTATTTTCATCTGCGGGTTGCGTTCCTCGGCGCGATTTTCCTGATCGGGTCATTGCCAACGACCGCAGGCGCGCTCGCCCCAATGGCGCTTCACCAGGCAGATCAGGACATTGTTATTCCCGATGGCACGCAGATTGAGCTGCGTTTTGCGCAAGACGTTTGGGGGCAGGCGGTCAAGAAATCCGCTCTTCCGGTCCAAGTTGCCGGCCAAGTCCAGCCCGGCGATACAGTGCGCCTGGTGTCCGTGGCCGATGTCCGGATTGGCGCACGCGTCGTTATTGCCAAGGGCGCACTGGCGCAGGCCACAGTTGTCGACGTTGTCGCGCCGATCATGTATGAAAGGCAACAGGCTTCAGAGACAGGATTATTTCTCCGTTTTGACTGGCTAAAGAGCATTAATGGCGCAGAGATTCCGCTTCGCGCCTTCAAGAAAGGCACTTCGGGCCGCTTTCATGCGAAGGTTGTCTCTGATGGCAAGCGAGCAAAGGTGCTCCCCGACAAGATCACCCCGTTTCTTTCCAAAATGGCCACATCCAATGATGAAGACAATGCTGGACACCGTATCTCCCAACGCGGTATCCAAAAAGCAGATGGGCAAAAAAACTGGATTCCGGCGGGAACCACGATCACTAGCTTTGTCCAGGGAGCGTTTCCGCTGAATGCCGCCGAGGTGGAGCAGGCCCAAGCGCAACTTCCCAAGTTGAATTCCGGAGCGATGCTGTCCATCTATCGAAGCCAGGACCATAAGTCAGTCCAGCGCGCCGTCTCCTGCGACAGCCAGGAACCAACACAGATCGGAGAACGGCAGTATGTCGTGTTGGCGCTCTCCGACGGACAGCACAGCTGCCAAGTGGACAAAGAAGAACCACTGGTCATCAACGTCCGCGCCGGAGATGAGATCTTCGTCCACCTGCACCTGCGAGCCCTGGGTGGAGGATGGACCCTCAAACAGGTCTCAGCGTCCGAAGGCGAAGCGGGCGTGGCCGCCTCTGAACTGGTTTCAGCGGCAACACCACGATAACGCAACTATCGTTGCGGAGCTCCCATTCAATTTGGCAGCACAAAGTGTTGTTTCCTATCGGCCGGCATGATCGCGTAGCTCGTGAATCCGTGCCGCGAGCGATTGCGCCTCCGCCGTCAGATTGCCGGAAAGAGCGGCGGCAGCCTGCATCTCACGCTCAGCGTCCTCGAGCTGGGACATCTGCAGATACGCTTTTGCCAGGTAAAAATGCGCAGACTGCGTGAACGATGAGGCCGGCGCAGCCATCACCTCTTTCAACGGGGCCACGGATTCCGAAGGATGCCCTTGCAACAACCGGCAAACACCTAGATAAAAATTGGCCGGAACGGCCCGAGGTTGACTTTGGACGGTTTTTTCCAGCAGGTGGGCTGCGTCCTCGTAGTGGCCTTCAACGTAAGCCAGCATGGCCTGTTGGAAAAAAGCACGCCCTGGTCCTGTCATGGAAGAAAAGGATGACGATGGTTTGGTGCCCGGCTCAGTCCCCGGCCCGGTAGAGCCACCCGGCTGGTTAAAGGTGTAGGGCGGCGCTGGCACTGCGGCCAGACGATAGAGTTCCACGGCGTCTTCTTCACTCATTCCCGAAGTTGGCTTTTTACGCGCGTTGCCAGATGTGGAGGAACTGGGCGCAGGAGTTGGGTGGTTTGCAGCAACCTGTGTCTCGGGCGTTATCTTTGGCCCCTGCGCCTCCCGACTGTCAAGATCCGGTTTTGTTTCTGGCCGCGGGTTTTTCTTTTCTGCTTTCTGTGCCGGATGGTCCGAAGCATGTTGCTCGCTTCCAGCGTCATTCCGGGGTTTAGGCGCAACCGGCATGTCTGGAGGAGCGTCCGTTGGAGTGTTGGCAGTTTGTGCCGGCTTGCGGCTGCTCTGACGAAACAGATAGATCCCTGCTGCTGCCAGGATAAGGACCGCAGCAGCAGCCCCAACGCGGACCCAGCCAGAGCTCCAGAACTTTCTTGCCGCAGACTCAGGGGCTTCTTGCGGAGCAGTCGCCAGACCGGCACGGATAGTCTTGAGCGTTTCGGCATATGCCAGACAGTGCGGACAGCTCAAGAGATGGACCTCAAGATCGTCCTGCAAGGCAGGATCAAGCTGGCCGTTCAGGTACTTTTCCACCAGCTCACCCTCGGCAATACGCTGGCAATCCATTGTCTCCTGCAACATATTCCTTCCCATCCTGTGTGGTTACTGAGGCCGCCTTTGTGACAGGCCGGCGAGCTTTTCCGCAATTTTTTTTACCAGTCGCGATTTTCGCGCTCGCACTGCGTCATGGGACAGATTCAGCCGTCGCGCAATGTCCGCCAGAGAGTGCCCCTCCAGCAGTGACCAGACCAGGAGTTTCCGGTCCAGCGGCGCGCACGAGTCGAGTTCACGGTGCAGAAGTCGTTGTCTCTCCGCGAGTTCCAGATCGTCAACAAGATCGCCTCCGCGCAGCTCCGCGTCAGGAAGGTCACACTCTGCGCGGTGCGTCCGGGAGCGGAGAAAGTTGTTAATGAGATTGCGCGCCGTGCCCTGCACAAATGCCGGGAGCTTTTCCGCGTCACGCAACTGGCCCGCACGCACGGCCCCCAGGACCGCAAGAAAGACGTCCTGCGTAAGGTCGCGGGCCGCTTCAGAATCGCGGGTACGCACAGTGGCGATCAGGAAAATGCCTCGGGAATAGGCAGTATACAGCTCCGCCTCGGCGGCGCTGTCACCCGCGCGAATCCGTTCCACCAATGATGCGTGGTTGGCTTTTGCCGCCGATTCCGTATTGGCCGCCCTTCATGACGCCAAATGTAGCAACAACGCTGCCAGTTGTAGCGAACCAAGGCCACTGCGGTCTGAAAACTTTTCTTGCCGCTCGATGTCACACTTTGCCCGGTTGCGCCCACAGATTACAGAACAGCGAGCCGCCGGGCAAACGGCTGCTCCTGATTTTACTTTCATAAGGAGAACAAGCATGAAACAAAGACTCAAAGCCGTGCTGGTGGCGGCTGCGTTGTTTTCAACCATGGCCGGGCCCGCTTCCAGGGTCTGGGCGCAAAATGTTGCGTCAAGATCGGAAATCAGCACCGGATACACCTACGCCAGCGTGGACCAAAATGTGGGATTCGGCAGCAGTGGCCGCTTGAATTCCAATGGCTGGAATACCGGATTCACGATCGGCGCACGCCGGTCCTTTGGCTGGGAATTCAACTTCGCCAATGTCAGGCATTCGGAATCCGGCAACTCCGTGGTGGGTGGAATCGGCACGGTACAGGCCAAAGCTTCAGAACAGCTGAATACTTTTGTGACTGGACCACGATTCATCCTGGATCGCGGCCGGGCAAGGCCATTCTTTCATGCACTTTTTGGTATCGATCATGAGAGCCTGTCTGTTTCGGCGTCATCCGCGACTACGTTTGACAGCGAAAGCATCAGCGACAACTCTTTTGCCGCCCTGCTGGGCGGTGGCCTGGAAATCCCTTTGAGCAGGCACATAGGCTTGACCACGGAAGGCGATTACCTGCTCACCCGCCACGGAATTCCGGCTGATCTGGCCATTCTGGCGGGCATCCCATCCTCCAGCGCGACCCAGCATAATTTTCGCGTGACAGCCGGAATCGTTTTCCGCCTTGGTTCCGGGTTTGAAAGATCGAAATGATTGTTCAAACATACCACCTGGCCACGCGATAAATGCGCTGTCCAGTAACAACGGACAAGTGCAACGCGAACCGCCTGCAACCACGTCCCGGGTTGCGGGCGGAACGCTTTTGGGGACCTGCCCTTGGCTGTATCCAGGCACCGCTGACACTCGAGAGTAACCCGGAGGACGCGATAACATAGACGTCAGCCATGTACATCGACTCCCACGCCCACATCGAGGGTCACAAATTTGATTCTGACCGCGCGGAGATGCTGACCCGCGCCCACGAGGCCGGCCTGGAATGCATTCTCGCCATCGGCAGCGGCACCGGCCCGGGCACTTATGATTGCGCGCTGAAAATTGCAGAACAGCATGATTGGATCTTCGCCAGCACCGGACTCCATCCCCATGAAGCCAGCGTGGCCACCGCAGCCGATTACGAAGAAATGGCGCGTCTCGCTCAGAATCCAAAGCTGATTGCCTGGGGCGAAATTGGGCTGGACTACTACTATGATCACTCGCCGCGCGACGTGCAGAAAGAAGTCTTCCGCCGCCAGATGGAGCTGGCCCAAGCCGCCAGGCTGCCCATCATCATTCATTGCAGGCCATCGAACAACAGCGAAAATGCCTGGGACGACACGCTCAAGATGCTCCACGATCAGTGGGCGCCCAGCGGATTACCGGGCATTCTTCACTGCTTTACCGGCGAATGGAAACACGCTCAAGCTGCGCTGGAGATCGGCTTCTATATCTCGTTTGCCGGGAACGTCAGCTTTCCCAAAGCAGAGAATATCCGCGAAGCGGCCAGGCAGGTCCCGCTCGATCGCATGCTGATCGAGACCGATTCACCGTATCTCGCGCCGGTGCCGCATCGCGGCAAGCGCAACGAGCCCGGCTTTGTGGTGAACACAGCGGAAGCTATCGCCCAGCTACGCGGGACCAGCAAAGAAGAAATCGGCCGGACGACTGCTGAGAATTTCTATCGGTTGTTTCCGCGGACACGCTAGGGCGCCGAGCGAGCAGAGGCCAGGTCGGGCCGGTGAGTATCTTCCACCATCCGTTCTCTTCCGATCCTGCGAATCAAGAGTACCAGCGGCAGAAAAGCCAGGCCCGCGCTGAGATGCTTCAGAGTATGTCCGCTGACGATTCCGCCTAAACCATAGATTTGTTTATCAAGAAGTTCAAACACCTTGGCGGCAACGTTGCCGGCCCCAGCAATCACAAACGCCGGCGTAGCGCCGTTACGCGACGGAAAAAATAATAGCAGCAGAACGCCCACAATCATGGTGAGGCCCTGATAGAGAGCGTACCAGCGCAAATCACCGCGCCCGAGTTGCTCGCTGACGTTCCATTGATGCACCGTCCACAATCCAAGTGCCATCAGCCCGGCGAGCGACCAGACAGTCGCGCCGCCGAAGCAGTCTGCAATTACTGCGCCCACAAAGCCCGACATGGCGATGATCATCGGCAAGCGATCAAACACCAGGCGCTGGTTGTCGGGATCCAGATGGTAGTAAGCCGATCCTACGCTGGTTAGAACCAAGCCAAAGAAGAGCGTGGCAAAGGCCCAGCGCGTGCCAGCGTCCAGAGTCTGTCCCGCCTTGGCAACAAACAACAGGCCGAGTAAACCGGAAACCAGGAAGGCCAGGTTAGAGAGCACGTCAAGCGCATGCGGCACGCCCAGGATCACACGATGGTCGGCAAACTGGTGGTACGACTGCGGTTGCGGAATGGGAGGAAGGAATGCGACCGCGGCCGTGGCAGCTATGCATACGGTAACAACAATGCCCCACCTCGCCGCCGAACTCCATTCCCGCGTACGCTGAACGAGTGCCGGAATGTTTATTTTCCTCCTGGGTCGGCCGCGGGAATCGGGACCTTCTTTGTGCCTGCCAGTTCAGCGGCTGTTTGTATGATGTTCCGCGTGGAGAATGCCCTAAAGAACCCCCAACAAGCGGCTGAGGGTGCTGCGGTTCCGCTCTCGCAGTTGCCGTACTTCTCCTTAAGCTGCGGCAGCACCGCATCGACCAATGCCTGGTCGGCCTTCCCTGCTGCCTGCGCCTTGGCTATGGCTTCGCGCAGGCTCGCCAGGTAGTCGTGGAAGTCGCGGACGTCGGCGGTGGTGGCTACGTCGCCATGCCCGGAAACGAACGTTCCCGAAGGATGATCGGCCAGCAACTTCTCCAGGGTTTTCACCCAATCGCTGGTGGTGGCATCAATCAGGTTGGGCAAGTGCTTCTGCCAGACCAGGTCGCCGGCAAAAACCACGTCAGCATCGGGGACTGTCACGACGGAGTCCCCCCCGGTGTGCCCAAGCATGTAGCGGACCTGTATCTGCCGCGTGCCCAGATAGATGTCCACGGCATCGGTATAGACCATGTCCGGCAGCACCAGAGCTTCCACCATGGCCCGTTGTTCCGGCTTGGGATCGCGGAAAAATTTCAGGTTTTCGGTACGCAGCCAGCCGCGGAGGTTGCGCTGCGCCAGGATCGTCGCCCCGGCCTGGGCAAACACCGCGTTGCCGCCGGTGTGGTCCAGATGGTAGTGCGTGTTCACCACGAAGCGGATGGGCAGGTTGGTGATCTTGCGGATCTCCGCCAGCAGGTCGCGCGCCGGGCCCACCTCTTCAAATGTGTCGATGACCAGCACGCCATTGCTGCCAACCACAAATCCGGCGTTGCTTCCGGCCTTGCCGCCATCCGCGCCGATGGCCGCATACACGCCCTCGCCGATTTTCTTTACCGTGAAATCGGGCGTGTCAGCACAAAAAGCAAAGCAAGAAACAAAGAGTACAGCAGATGCAAGAGCTATCGTTCTGGTCCGCATGCCGGAGATGTTATCACGCGCCAGGCGCGTACATGAATCCTAACGGCGCAGTGAGCATTTCCCGGAAGCACCGTAGAGTACGCTCTTCACAGCGGAAACGGATTTGTTACGATGGAGATAGCCGCTTGGGCGGCCGGGATGAGTTGCAATCCAATCGGGTGCAGGATACGTACTCAAAGGAAAGCGAGACATTGCGCGTGAGCGGCACGCAAGCGCCAAACCAGAAGGATGACGCGGCCCTGATCGCCCGCATGCGCGCGGGAGACCAGACCGCCATGGCCGACTTGTATGACCGCTACTCCGCAGTTGTGTACGGCGTCGCCCTGCGCGTGCTGGCGAATACCACTGCCGCGGAGGACGTGGTCCAGGAGGTGTTTCTTCAGCTCTGGCGCAATCCCCAGGCCTTTGACGCCGGTCGGGGACGTCTGGCCCCGTGGCTGGCGGTGATCGCGCGCAACCGGGCCATTGACCATCTGCGCAAACGTCCTCTGGAAGACGATATCGATGAACTGCCCATTTCCACAGGGGTGGACCTGGAGAGCGAGGCGGCCCGGAGACTGGCGATCGAAAAAGTCCGCGGCGTACTCACGCAGCTTCCGCAAGACCAGCGCAAAGCGCTGGAGATGGCATTTTTTGATGGCATGACGCATACGGAAATCGCCGGCAAGACCGGCGAGCCGCTGGGCACGGTCAAAACTCGAATAAGGACAGGATTGCAGGCGTTGAGAAAAGCTTTTGCATGAACGGGCATCCACAATACGCTGAGTCGCTGGCGCTCTACGCCATGGGCGCACTCGATAACCCGCCGGACCTGGCGGAGTTGCAGGCCCATCTGGGCACGTGCGGCGAATGCCGGCGCGAGCTTGAGGCCCTGCGCTCTGACACGGCGCTGCTGGCCCTCTCCGCCATGGGACCGAAGCCGCCTGAGCGGGCGCGCCAGCGGCTGCTCAGCGCCATTGCCGCCGAGCCGCGTCTCGAGCAAAAAGCCCCGCAGCTCTACCCCGTGGGCCGCTTGCGCCCGCGCTGGTTCTCCTTCGCGCCGATTGCCGTCATGCTGCTGCTGGCGGTCTTCAGTCTGCTGCTGTGGCGCGACCTTCGCAATGCCAGGCGCGACCTAAGGCAAGCTCGCGCGCAGGTCGAGCAGATGCAGGCGGAAATTGAGCGCAAGAACAAGGACCTCTTAGAAGCCAGGGCAGTCAGAGATCTGCTGCACGCGCCCGACGCATGGCCGCTTACGCTGGTGGGAGTCAAGACGCCGCCGCAGCCGCAGATGAAAGTTATCTACTCGCGACAGAAGGGTTCCCTGCTGTTGATGGCGAACAATGCTCCCCTGTTGCCGCAAGACAAAATCTATGAGCTGTGGCTGCTTCCCGCTGACGGCAGTGCGCCCATGCCCGCAGGGTGGTTCAAACCGGACAGCCAGGGGCACGGCATGATCTTCCACACCTTGGCAGCGGCGGGCATCAACGCCAAGGGCTTTGCAGTGACCATAGAGCCCTCTGGTGGAAGCCAGACACCGACCCCGCCGATCATGTTCGCCCCTGCGAGCTAGTCCAGGCCTATTGCTTGTTCATGTAGTGTTGTATGTCAGCCAGGCTATCTTCCACCCACGGCTTGACCTCTGCATCTTCACCCGCCTTGTGCAGCGCGGAAATTACAAGGTCGAGATCGAGCTGCTGGTGAAACACTGCCAGCAACCCCAGGCAGGTTGCCGCGTTCCGTCGGACCCAGACATCGGCATTCGTCAGCGACTCCAAGCATTGCGACTGGACCCACTTCCAATCCGGATCGTGATAGGTTGCGCTCAACAGAGCTTCGATGATCTGCTCAGCATGGCCCGAACGCAGCATCTCCTCAAGCTGCTGCCGTGAGCGCGCCATGACGGGCCGGTATTTTCGCTGCTCATTGTCCACGCCCGCATTGTATTGCCTGAGGCAAGAAAATTCATGGGACGAGCTGCACACCTGCGCGCTAACAAGCGCCTGGCGAGGCGCGTCCAAGAGGCAAGCAGCCGCTGTGTCCCAGAAGGGGGCCGCTTTGATTGACACGCTATCATTCGCAGTTCAACCGAGCGCCACACACCGCCGCATCGCTGCCGTTCCATGCGCCATATTCGCTGCCACGCTCCTGCTCATCTCCACAACGACTGTAAGCGCGCAGGATGCCTCGTCGCAGAACGTTTCTTCGAAGGCCATTTCATCGCAGGACGTTTCTACTCAGATCAAGGCCGAGATCGAACGCCTGCAGCAATCTTTGCAGGAAAAGCCGGTTTCCAATCCTGACCTGCCGAACTTTAGCTCCATGGTTGGCGGCCCGCTGAATGACTCAAGCGCTGCCCTGGCCGCCGGACGGCTGTATCTGAGCCTGGAAAGGCTGGGCCAGGCAGAAGACCTGCTGCAAGGCGCCCGATTCATTGACGAAAAAGCTGAAGCCATTAAGGACAGCCTGCCCGCATTTGAATCGGAATGGGGAAAGGCGAGCCTGCAGCTCACGGCGCTGGACAAATCAGCACGCCAAAGAGACTGGAAGCAGACAACGGCAGCAATCCGTGCACTCTCTGAAGCGGCCCAGGGCAGGACAATTCCACTGCTGGAGGGAGGCCGCGGTTTCGCTGCGGCTACCAAACCCAAAGACGGTCTGCTCTACGTGGGTGAGGCACAGGGCCAGGCTGCATTCGCCGCCTTTGCAGCTAAATTGAACTCTCCGCGAAAGACCACTCCGTTTCCCCTGCGTTCCGTGCTGTCTGAATTACAAGTGCTCCAGGAGAAGACCAACGCGGCTTTCCAGCCGCCACGCTCCATTGACATGCATCCGCGCTTCATCGCGCTGAACTCTACGCTCAAGTTTGCGCGTGAGCTGGATTCATCCAAGTCATACGCCGGCGCGCTCTACCAATACCTTGAAGCGGTGCGCCACTATGGCATGCTCAATCCCGCCGTGCCCGACGCGGCCAAGCAGGCAGCCTTGCGCAACACGGTGGCCGAGGAACTCAAGAAAGCCGGCGCGGCCAGGCGTGACGACTCAATCGCACAGATCTTCCTGGAGCGAGCAGACGGATGGCTCAATAAAGCGGATCACGCGGCAGCGTCCGACGACGAATGGCGGGCGGTGCGGACCATCGTGGAGGAAGTGCTGCCGGCATATTACGCCACGCTGAAGCCCGCAGCCCCCTTGCAACAGCGCGCCGGCAGAACGGCCACCCTCACGCTGGTGCGCTGGCCCTACACTTGAAACATCTCCGATCCAGCAAGTTTGCTGGCCCAGGAAGTTGCAGCCAAATACGCAGGGAAGGTTACGTTCGTGAGCGAGAACTTTGGCGATTCAAAACTGGCGGACCGTTTCGGCGTGAAAGGCTATCCGGCCATCTTTTTGGATGAAGTTTTGATCGCTGCGCCGCGCGACTTTGGCTACTTCGGGGAAAAAGAAGGCACCGGACGCTACGCGCCATGGCGCAACGCCGACAACCAGGCAAAGTTCAAAGCTGATCTCTCGCGCATGATCGAGCTGATTCTGGCCGGCAAGAAAGACGTGGTCAGCCGTGAGCACGCAGGAACAAGCACAAGTCTGGCCGCAGTTGCGTCTCTCCCAAAATTCACGTTGACTGATCTATCCGGCAATCCCCTCACCGCAGAACAGGCCGCGGGGCGCGTAGTAATGGTGGAGTTCTGGGCCACGTGGTGTCCGCCCTGCAGGTCAACGCTGGAATGGCTCGGCGATCTAAAAAAGAAATATGGTGACAATATCGCCATCCTGGCGCTTGCCGTTGAATCGCCTGAAGATAAAGTGCGCGAAACCGTGAATTCGCTGAGCCCGGACCTGCACTGGGCCATCGCCGATACTGCCACGGCGCAGGCCTTCGGTGACATCACCGCCGTTCCGACCATGTTCATGTTCGACCGTTCAGGTAAAACCGCGAGCGTAATGTATGGCGCTCCACCCGACCTTCACCAGCAGGCGGAGAAGGT
>JBGPZS010000215.1:0-6727 GCA_041493865.1 Terriglobia bacterium | reverse complement strand
CTTCCGGTCCCGGTTCCCGTCACTACACTCAGCGCGCTCGCGGCCCTGGTTCATTCGAGCCCGGCATGGGACGGCGCTACCTTTGATCCCGGCCAGCTTATCAGCGTCGCCAATCAACTCCAGGCCATGGGCAGGGACGGGGCTCTTCAGGCACTGCATGCCTATCGTGACGAACTGGCCAACGCGCCAGGCGAACGCGTGATGAACTCGACGCGCATTGGCCTGCTGACACGTGTACTGTTCCTGGCAGACAGCTTCCCACGCATGCAAGTTGGATCAGGAACCCTGCCGGACGACGTCGCGGCATCGATGCCCCTGTATCCGCTGACACTGAATCAGGATGTGCCCCTGTTGGCCGATTCTGGGTTCGACCTCACCGGGCAAGCTGAGGACCCGCTGAGACAGATTGAGTTCTGCGAGCAGCAGTGTACGTTCCGCAGCGCTCCGCTCGCGCCTGCAACTGATCTTTCCGCAGTCGCGCGGCAAATCCCGTCCATGTCTGCCGAGCCGCAAAGCACCTCTTTATTGCAGGCGCAGTTGCTCCGCCTGGCAAAAGGCGTGTGCGAGGCGCCCGGTCTGGAAAGCCATGAATTGTTTCTGAACCCAGGTCTAACCAGGATGCTGGAAAAATGTATGAGTGTCTTTCAGAGTAGAGGGGCGGTTTGGGACCCTGTTACTAACGCATATAAGCGCCGGTAACGGGATACAGCCACTTTTGGCAATTCCGGGGCCCCGGCAAGCCCGGGGTCCCCGACACGCGCGGTTTTCGCGTGGTGGGGTGGAAGTCCGATTTTGGCTTACTGGGGTGGAAGCCGGCGATTTGCAATCTCCTCTGATCCGTGTCATCCGTGTTTATCCGTGGTAAGGTTTTTCCTGCCAGGTAACCAACATGGATGACAAACTTCTTCACACCCCGTGGCCGGACCTGATCGAGAGAATTCGTGCGCGCACGCCGGCGCGCGTTCTGGCCGAGCGCACGGGAGCCGCCTATCGCACCGCCACGCAACTTGAGTTGCGCCACGCCCACGCCGCCGCGCGCGATGCCGTCCGCGCTGAACTCGACCTGCAAAGAGATCTCGGCGCCGAGTTTGTGCGGCAGTGGAACCTCTTTGCCGTTTCCACCATGGCTGCCTCCAAGGACGAATATTTGCGCCGCCCCGATCTTGGACGCCGTCTGGACCCGAACGCACGCACTCAATTGGCGGCCCGGTGCGCTTCACGCTGCGATTTGCAGGTTGTCATCGGTGACGGGCTTTCCGTGACTGCGGTTTCCACGCAGGTTCCGCCGCTGCTTCCCCTGATTGTGGGAAAGATCGCGGAAAAAGCCCGGCCGCTCGACTGGAAGCTGGGCCAGCCCTTCGTCGTGCATTACTGCCGCGTGGGAGTCATGAACGATGTGGGAGAGCTGCTCAAACCCAAAGTAGTGGTGTTGCTTATCGGCGAACGTCCCGGCCTGGCCACAGCGGAGAGCCTCTCCGCTTACATGGCATACCAGCCGCGGGTCGGCCACAACGATTCCCACCGCAACCTGATCTCCAACATTCACGCGCGTGGCGTGAGCGCGGATGCCGCGGCTTCGCGCATTATCGGCTTGGCGGAACAGATGATGCAGCGCCAGACCAGCGGCGTGGAACTCAAGGAAGAGCTGCCTCCGGCACGATGGCTAAAGTGATTGGTTCTGATCGGTGATTTCTGATTTGTAATTTGTAACTTGTGATGGGTGATTGCTCAATTTGCCAAATCACCAATCACTAATCACTAATCTCCGACCGCTCTATCCAGCCCTGCGGCCAGCTGCTTCCGCGTGCTTGCATCGATCCTTGCCGGCTCGCCATCCTTATATATACCCATGTTGTGGAGCCAGGCCAGAAACTCCGGCGCCGGGCGCAAATTGAACAAGCGACGGACCGCCAGCGCGTCATGGAAGCTGGTGGACTGGTAATTCAGCATCACGTCATCGGCGCAAGGGACTCCCATGAAGTAGTTGCAGCCCGCGGCGGTGAGCAGCATGAGCAGGTTGTCGGCCGAGTTCTGGTCGGCGGCGGCGTGGTTGGTATAGCAGACGTCGCAACCCATAGGCAGGCCCAGCAGCTTGCCCATGAAATGGTCTTCCAGCCCGGCGCGGATGATCTGCCGCTCGTCATAAAGATATTCCGGCCCAATAAACCCGACCACGCTGTTGACCAGGAACGGCTCAAAGACCCGGGCCACGCCGTACGCGCGCGCTTCAAGCGTTAGCTGGTCCACGCCGTGGTGGGCCTCAGCGGAAAGCGCGCTGCCCTGGCCGGTTTCAAAATACATGCAATTAGCAATTGGCAATTGGCAGCTAGCTTTCGACTCTTGGCTTTTGGCTGTTGGCTCTGCTCGTGATCCGCTTGGGCTACTCGCGTCGTTCGCGCCTGCTGTTTTTTCGATCACCCGATCACCCGGGGTCCCCGCAAAGCCCGATTTTGGCTTTGTGGGGTGGAGGTCACCCGATGTCCCGATCTCCCGATCTTTGTGGTGTTCCAGTACCCGCTCGCGTCCTTCGCGCAACATGCTCAGCGTGATGCCAAAGCTTTCGTTTGCCTTTTGCGTCCCCGCCACCGACTGAAACAGCAGGTCCAGCGGCGCGCCGCGTTCCATCGCTTTAAGTTGCGTGGAGATGTGGGCCAGGCAGCAGGCTTGCGTGGGAATCTTGTAGGCCTCAATCAGGCGATTGAGCGCGTGCAGGATTGCGCTCACGGGTTCCACCGCGTCGCTCGCGGGATTCACGCCGATCACGGCATCGCCGCAGCCATAGAGCAGGCCGTCGAATGCCGCGAGCAGTATCCCCGCAGCATCGTCCGCAGGATGATTGGGTTGCAGGCGGATGCCCAGCACGCCGCGTTCGCCCATGGTATTGCGGCAACGCGTGACCACGCGGACTTTGTTCGCGGCCAATACCAGGTCTTTGTTGCTCATCAGTTTGGCCGCGGCGGCGGCAATCTCCGGCGTGATGGCCCAGTGCAGGCGCTGGAGCATTGCCTCTGTGGTTTCGTCGCTCAGGATGAATTCGCGCAGCTCGCCTACGGTCATGCTCGCGATGGTGGAGAAATTCTCCTGGTCGTGTGTTTCCAGGGCCAGGCGGCTGACATCGTCTTCATCAGGCGAGATCAGCGGGTTGGCGACGATTTCTTTGAGCGGCAGATCGGCCAGCGCGTGCTTGGCGGCCACGCGCTCCTGCTCTGACCGTGCCGCCAGCCCGGCCAGCTGGTCGCCGGATTTTTCTTCGTTGGCTTTGGCGAACAGCTCACGCAGATCGCGGAATTGGAAGCGCTCGGACATTTGGGATGATATCCATTATCCGCCGGAAAGCCTGCGTGCACCATGGAAAGGCGGGTCAGGGGCCGGGTTCATTGACGACTGGCGGCAAAGCACAAAACGTAACCGCGAATTTCTTGCGGAAAGGTGTTTTAACGCAATGAAATGGATTACTTCATCGGCAACAGCGCTGTTTTTAAGGTATGGCCGGAAAAACAAGACCCGCGGCGGTCTTTAGTAGGGAGCGTATTGAAAGCGGCGAAGGGAAGTTATATATTCTGTGCCGCACGTCTGGTTTATCGTACCCAGGTACCTGGAAGTGGGTTGTGAAGTCTTTGAACTATCTGAGATGTTCGTCTGGTGTACGCGCTTGCCTGGCCGCGGTCTTTGCGGTTGTCCTGGCCCAGCAACCAAAGACGCAGAGAAATGGAAGTAATATCGCAGGTCAATATGAGCCGCGATCACGATCCTGAAGCCGAAGGCGCCTCTGCGGCAGTGCGGCCAGCCGGACGCAGGTCAGAGCTGACACTCGAAGCTTTGGACTGCTTCCTGAAGTCTCTGGGCGCGGAGAGGGAGAGCGCGGGCGCGAGATATCTTGAAGTTCACAAGAACCTGGTGCGGTTCTTTGAATGGCGCGGCTGCCCCTTTCCCGAAGACCATGCTGATGAAACCATTACACGTGTAGCGAAACGAATCGCGGAGGGCGAGGAGATACGAGATCCAGCCACCTACGTGATCGGCGTTGCCCGTTTCCTACTGCTGGAGATCTATAAAGGCCAGGAAAAAGAGCGTCGCATTGCCGCGGAGCAGCCAGGTATCCAGCCGGCCTCCGCCGATTCTCATGAAATCGAACAGCGCGCGGAATGCCTGCGACAATGTCTCAGCAACCTGCCCGCAGGCAATCGCGCCTTGATTCTCCAGTATTATGACGGAGATAAGAGCGAGAAGATCAGGAACCGCAGGCTGCTGACGGAGCGGCTTCAACTCAGCGTGACTACGCTGCGGATGCGGGCGTTGCGCATCCGGGAAGCTCTGCTGACGTGCGTTGAGGCCTGCGTTGAGCGTGCGATGTTGTGATGGATCGTCATTTTAGGCCAGTATGAAGTAGAAGGAGCCGGCAAATCCAATGGAGAACGGGTCTTTCGACGAAAGAGTGGCGGTTCGATATCTCTTGGGCGATCTGCCTGAAGACCTTCTGGTCCAGGTGGAAAATCGCGCCTTCTCTGACCCCGAGTATCTGCGCGTGGTTGAAGCTGTTGAAGCCGATCTGATCGATTCCTATGTGCGCGGAGAACTACAAGCATCGGAGCGGCGCCAGTTTGAAGTCCGTTTCCTTGCTTCTCCTGCACGCCGGAAGAAAGTTGAATTTGCCCGGGCTTGGGCCCGAGTGGCCAGTGAATCGCAGGCAGCGGACAATACGGAGATGGCCCGGTCCGGCGTCCCGCGGCGCTCCTGGCGAGATGCGCTTGCCCGCCTGGTGCGTGGCCCCGTGCCTGCTTTTCAATTCGCGATGGGAGTAGTCGCGGTGGTCCTGGTGAGCGTCATCTCCTGGCAAGCGGTGCAGACCACGAGGCTGCGCGGCCGCGTAGGCGAGCTTGAAGCAGAGCGAGCTGGCCAGCAGCAACAGGAAAAGACGCTCCAGAAGGCCATCGAGGTTGAGCGGGCCCGGGCTGACGACCTGAGCGCCCAGCTCCAGCGCAATGGGCCTACCGGTCTGGCTTCACTGATACTGATGCCCGGGATGGTCCGTGGCGAAAACGCTCCTCCCCAACTCGTGGTTCCACACACCGCACAACTCGCCGCGCTCCAGGTCCAACTCGAGCCCAGAGACGAATATCCCCAATACCGCGCTGAACTCCACACTCGTCGCGGCGACGAAATTCTGACTCGCAGTAACTTGCGCGAGCAACGCTCGGGTGTTGTGCGAGTTGTTGTGCTGGAGATACCCGCCAGCGTCCTCAACGCCGGCGACTACGAACTGACCCTCAAAGGCATAGCCGCCGGCAAGCAACCTGAGGACATCGCCTACTATCGTTTCTCCGTGCAAAAGAAATAACCGGTCAGGACCCCGTCCTTCCAGGAGTGTGCTCTCTCAGGATCGAAATTATTTTGAAAAAAATTTGGTGAGCGCGGAAGGAATCGAACCTTCAACCTACTGATTAAGAGTCAGTTGCTCTGCCAGTTGAGCTACGCGCCCTTTGCTTTGGAAATAGAAAAGAGGGGCTTCGAGGAAGACATTATCAGTGTAACACAGGGAAAAACTCCCGGCATCGGCCTGGCCTGAACTGAAGGCTTCAGGTGCAAGCGTGACGTCAAGCAAGTATCTCGGTCACAAGCGTCCCGATGAATGCAGGGACGCAGGTTAACAAAGATTTAA
This sequence comes from Terriglobia bacterium, assembly GCA_041493865.1. Lineage (GTDB taxonomy): Bacteria > Acidobacteriota > Terriglobia > Terriglobales > Acidobacteriaceae > Angelobacter. Next base: position 1,068 of record JBGPZS010000215.1, on the reverse strand, counting down.
CCGTCTGTTCATCACGCGTTAAAGCGGCGGGTGTAAAAAATTGCCATTCGCTTCCTCACGGAAGCGTTTGAACTAGATTTTTCTCTCTCTAATCACTCCTTAGAAGGGCCCGCGACCTCCGGGCCCATTTTTGCGGCGCCAAGACCATTGTCGTTCGTCATCCGACGGGGATAAGCAGTGTCCCGGTTTGTGAAGCCATGTTCATCCCGCCGGAAAATCACGCGGTCTCATTGCCACACATGATACCTGCATCCTTTTTTTCACGTGATATTCACATGCTTATCGCGGTGGTTTAACGTTCGATTGCTACAAATATGGTGCATGCAGGAAAACTGTTTTGACACCGTCATCATTTCTGATCTGCACCTCGGTTCTGAGGTCAGCCAGGCGGGCGCCGCGATGGCTTTCCTGCAATCGGTCCGGTTCAATCGGCTGATTCTGCTGGGTGACATCTTCGCTGACCTGAACTTCCGCCGCCTGACCAAAGAGCACTGGAAGTTTCTGGGGCACATACGCAAGCTTTCCAACCCGCGCCATGAGATCGAAGTCGTGTGGGTTGAGGGCAATCACGATCATGGGCTTACGGAAGTGATGTCACATCTGGTAGGCGTGCCGGTGTATCAGGAATACGCGTGGCGGTATGGCGGAAAGAGCCACCTGGCCATTCATGGCCACCAGTTTGACAGATTTGCCGTGGCCAACGCGGTACTGAGCAAGCTCGGCCAGCTTATTTTCCTGCAGCTGCAGAAACTTGATTTCAAAAACAAACAGGTTGCCCGTTACCTGGACCGTCTTAGCACAAGATGGTTGCGTCTCTCAGAACAGGTAGCGCACGGCGCGCTCAGCTACGCAAAACCTGGCAAAGCTGAGCGCATTTTTTGCGGTCACACGCACGCCCCCATGGCCCGGGAGAGGGACGGCGTGGAGTATTACAACTCGGGCGCATGGGTCGACCAGCGGTGCACCTACGTCACGGTCGGCCCGGAAGGAGTAGCGGTCCATGAATACGTTCCCGAAACTGACAATCGTGATACCGGCGAAGAACGAATCCCGGCTTTTGCCGGCCCT
>JBGPZS010000368.1:0-4544 GCA_041493865.1 Terriglobia bacterium | reverse complement strand
TCATTTCCTGCCCACTCGATCTGGCCCCGGCACAGGCGTTCGTCAGTGTTCTGCCGAATCCGATCCAGATCGGTCGCGATGAGCTGGAACTTCAAACTGGAACTGCCCGAGTTGAGCACCAGGACATTCATCAGCACCACACAAAACAGCCATGCGCATGAAACAGCCTCCGCCACTGCGTCAGGCCGGTCCCGTCATTTAGGCGGCCTTCTTGACCTCGTGCGGCCACTTCCAGTTCGCGGCATCTGGTCTGTCAGTACCGTGTTTGAACGCGTAGTTCCGGCAGGCGATCTGCTCGTTGAGAAAACCTGCCAGGGCGGAGCCGCCGGTTCGTTGCAATTTTGGCACGTACTTGATCACCTCCATCGCCAGGGTGAAGCGATCGATCCCATTCTCGATCGCCAGTTCCAAAGGAGTGTTGATGTTCCCTTCCTCCCTGTAACCGTGGACGTGAATGTTGGCATGGTTCGTACGGCTATAGGTGAGGCGATGAATGAGCCATGGATATCCGTGGAAATTGAAAATCACCGGCTTATCGACGCTGAAGATTAAATCGAAATCCCGATCCGACAAACCATGCGGATGCTCAGTTTGCGGTTGCAACCTTAATAGATCAACCACGTTGATGTAACGAATTTTGAGATCCGGAAACGCTTCCCGCAACATCACGATCGCCGCCAGTGTTTCCTGCGTGGGAATATCGCCGGCTGAAGCCATCACCACGTCGGGCTCAACGCCTTGGTCGCTGCATGCGGGCTCCCACCTGCCAATTCCCTTGGTGCAGTGGATGATGGCGTTATCCATGCTGAGGTACTGCAGGTGCTTCTGCTTGTCGCAGACGATCACATTGACGTAGTTCTCACTCCTCAGACAGTGATCGGCAACCGAAAGTAGCGTGTTGACGTCAGGAGGTAAATAGATTCGCACCACAGTCGAGCTCTTGTTGAGGGCTACATCCAAGAAGCCGGGATCCTGATGAGTGAAACCATTGTGGTCCTGCCGCCAGACGGTGGAAGTGACCAGGATGTTCAGCGACGGAATCTTGTGGCGCCAGGGAAGATGATTACAGATGGTGAGCCATTTTGCATGCTGGTTGAACATGGAGTCGATCACATGGATAAAGGCCTCATAAGATGAAATGAAGCCGTGTCGCCCCGTAAGCAGGTAGCCTTCAAGCATTCCTTCAAGTGTGTTTTCACTCAGCATTTCCATGACTCGACCGTCAGGGGCGAGTTCACCACCGTCGGCATCTTCTGGAAAGTAGTTCTCAATCCAAAACTTCTTGCTGACCTCGTAAATGTTATCGAGCTTGTTTGAGGTGTTCTCGTCCGGCCCGAAAACGCGGAAGTTCTTCTTGTTCAGCTTCATCACGTCGCGCAGGAACATGCCCAGCGGCCGGGTGTTTTCTGCCTCAACCACCCCTGGTTTATCAACCTTTAAGGCGTAGTCACGGAAGTCTGGAAGATTGAGAGCTTTCTTCAAATGGCCGCCATTCGCATGCGGGTTGGCTCCCATGCGGCGGTCCCCAGTCGGTGAAAGTTCCTTGAGCTCCGGAATGAGAGTCCCGTTGCGATCAAAAAGCTCTTCTGGCTTGTAACTGCGCATCCAGCTTTCCAGTTCGTGCAGCCGTTTGGAATTGCTCTTTACGTCGGCCATCGGCACCTGATGTGAACGCCAGAAGCCCTCCAGCTTGTGGCCGCTTACCTCCGCCGGCGCAGTCCACCCTTTCGGGCTCCGCAACACAATCATTGGCCAGCGAGGACGTTCTGCCTTCCCTGACTTCCGGGCTGCCTGCTGGACTTTCCTGATTTCAGAAATGCAGTGCTCCATGGTCGCGGCCATCGCCTGGTGCATGCTCTCGGGATCGGAACCCTCCACAAAGTACGGGGTCCAGCCATTGCCTCGGAAGAGATCTTCCAGTTCTTCATGGCTTATGCGCGCGAGCAGCGTGGGATTGTTGATCTTATAGCCATTCAAATGCAGGATTGGCAGCACCGCCCCGTCGCGAATGGGATTCAGGAATTTGTTGATGTGCCAGGAAGTTGCCAGAGCTGCAGTTTCTGCTTCACCGTCTCCAACGACGGCTGCGACGATCAGATCCGGATTATCGAAGGCGGCGCCGCACGCATGCGAGAGCACATACCCCAGTTCGCCTCCTTCGTGGATCGAACCCGGAGTTTCCGGTGTGCAGTGACTCCCAATGCCGCCGGGAAACGAAAATTGCTTGAAAAACTGGAGGAGCCCCTGTTCATCCTGACTCTTATCTGGATAAATCTCAGAGTAACTACCTTCCAGATAAACAGGACCGATTACGCCGGGGGCGCCATGTCCGGGTCCGGCAAGATAAATGACGTCCAGGTCATGCTTCTTGATGAGCCGGTTCAAGTGTATGTAGATGAACGAAAGGCCCGGACTTGAGCCAAAATGGCCGAGAAGCCGGTTCTTGACCTGCTCAACCTTCAAGGGCTCCCTTAACAGCGGGTTATCCTGCAGGTAGATCATGCCGAGCGTCAAATAATTACAGGCGCGCCAGTATGCCTGAGTTTTGCGCAGCTCGTCTTTGCTAAGAGGTGTTCCTGAAACTGTGGACCTGGCTGCGCCATAAGCACTCAAAGGATTATTCATGATTTCGGCTTCCGCTGCGGGTGGCATATTCCCTCCTTCGCCACAGACGCGTCCACGGCTGAGGTACAGCTTTGGACGGCACCATCTGTCACTTTGATGCGCTGCCGCGATCTGGTACTGCCAGGAAAGGCCTGGACCCATCGTGGAGACTTGACTAGTATGAAAACCTGCGTGGTTGTTTTGTCATCGGCTGCAAGAGCCTTCTCTGCGGGCAAGTTTGGATTGCCGCCTCGTTAGGCCGCTGAAGCGTCGTCCCAGGGCAATATGAAATTCTCGACCGCCATCGCAAACCCTTCCTTCTCATTCGAGGCGGTTACATACGTAGCGGCTTTTTGCACTTCAGGGCTGGCATTTCCCATGGCGATACTCACACCGCTCTGTTTGAACATCGTGATGTCGTTCGCCATATCTCCGATCGTGGCAATTTCCGGCACTGGGATTCCCGAGAACTCTGACGCCATCAGCACCACTTCGCCCTTGTTCGCTTTCGGATGCGTCACATCCACATAGAACGGCTGGGAACGGGCCGCTGAGACACGGGGGCCCAGTCTCTCTTGTAAATCCTTTTCGCAGCGGGCGACGGCGTCATAGTCCTGACTCACGCCTACAATCTTCGCGACATGATCGAGACGGCCATCAAAGCCCGGCGCTACACTGGGTGGAAACTGTACCGTCTTTTGTTCCTTATCGACACGATATGCGCGCGCATCGCGAACAAACCAATCCTTTTCGGTATAAACCCACACGTCAAGTTTGTGCTCAAGAATGATTCGCGCGACCAGTTCTGCGTCTGCCCCTGCCAGGAGGTTCTGCTTAAATAGAGAAAGGTCGCGTCGGACGACGATACCTCCATTGAACCCCGCGATGAACTTCAGGCCCGGTAGGGAGTCGACGAGCATTCGGGTGCCCCTTGGCGGGCGGCCGGTGGTAATGCCAAACAAGATGCCAGCCTTCTGCAATCGGCTGACTGCGTCCACCGATCTTGGTGTGAGCAGCTTCTCTGGTGTCACAAGTGTTCCGTCGATATCGGCAATTAGAAGTCGAATTCGAGTGCGTTTATCAGGTTGTGCCGTCATAACTCATGCTCCGCTTTGTCGCCCATTAGGTGATTCTTTCTCATACTAGGTCTTCCGGAAACGCCAGGCACTGATTGCGAAAAGCACGATTGAGAACACCGTCAGCGCGAGCAAGTTCGGCCACAGTGCTGACCACGGCGCATCCTTCAGTGTTACGCCCCGGACGATCGTCACCATGTAGCGCAGCGGGTCAAAATAGGAGAGCTTCTGGAAGAACTCCGGCATGTTTTCTATAGGCGAAGTTGCTCCCGAGAGCAGGGTAAGCGGCGGGTTAACGAAGAACGTCAACAACTGCGCTTGTTGCTGTGACTTCGAAACGGTTGCGATCATGACGCCAATCCCCGTTCCGGCCAGCGCAGCCAAACCTCCGGCAACAGCAAACAGCCAGATGTCACCCCGCACTGGCAGCCCGAACACGATCACTCCAACGATCAGCGACAGGAACAAGACCACCATCATCAACACGAAAACCGGCGATGTCTTGGCCATCAACATTTCACCGGTTTGGGCCGGCGTCATCAGCAGTTGTTCGATGGTGCCCGTCTCTTTCTCTTTGACAGCCAACGCTGAAGCGACGAGTGATGCGTTAATAAACATAATGATGCTCATCACGCCGGTAACGTAGTGCCACGACGTCACCAGACCCGGGTTGTAGAGATAGGCCGACTGAACTTCAGGGGCGCCTGGCGGGGCAGCCGGGTGCGAGGCGCTGATCAATGTGATTCGGCGGCGCTCTCCGGTAAGAGGAGCAGGGCTGATCCCGGAGTTGAAATCCACCAAAGCCATTTCCAGATAACCCTGCGCAATCTGCGCGGTGTTAGCGTCCACCGCATCGATGATGAC
>JBGPZS010000203.1:0-7159 GCA_041493865.1 Terriglobia bacterium | reverse complement strand
TATGTAGAACTTGAGTCGTCCGCCACAAATGCTGCATGGCGAGCTGCTTCGGCTGCATGACGGGTAATTTCAGATGAGAAAAATCCTGGAGCACGTCCAGCGGTTTCTGCTGGGGCGCGGCTGTCGCGAAAAACAGAAAAATACCAAGAGGCCACATAAAGCAAGTCCTCCTGCGGAAAATTATAGTCCAGGACGCAGCGATCAACGCAACCCAAAGCGGGCGTGGCCGAAGGCACAGTTCCGCAAAGGGAAACTACGCGTCCAGGGCTCATTTGCATCTTCTTACCTCCAGGCGTACGCTTATTGGGTCACAGGCGCAAATGGCAGGTAAGATAGATTGTCTTAGTTCACGTCAACCAACCGAATGATCGCCCGTAGCTAGGCGCCTGCACTCCAGTAAAGAAGGATCGCATGAAGAATATCTATGTAGGTAATCTGGATTTTAACGTTACAGAAGATGAACTTCGGCAGGCTTTTGCAGCTTACGGGCAGGTCGAAAACGTCACTGTTTTAAAGGACCGCGATACCGGCCAGCCACGCGGCTTTGGTTTTGTGGAGATGGCCAACGATGAAGAGGCGGAAAAAGCCATCAGCGCGATGAATGGATACCAACTGGGATCGCGCGCGCTCAATGTGAATGAAGCCCGGCCTAAGACCGGCGGGGGCGGAGGCGGTTTTGGTCGCGGCGGGGGCGGAGGCGGTGGTTTCGGCCGTGGCGGTGGCGGTGGCGGACGAGGCGGCAACCGCGGCGGTGGTGGTGGCCGCGGCGGCAGCGGCGGCGGCTTCCGTAAATACTAAATACTAAAATCTTACAAGCGTGGAGACGCAGGTGCGAGCCTGCGTCTCTTCGTTTGGATCAAGACCGGCTTACACAAACTCCACGGCCGGCTTGTGCGGGATGATCCCGGCGCGGTATCCCATGTCCAGGAGTTTCACCACGGCTTCCTTGCCGTCCTCGCCATAGTCGAGCGTCCGCTCATTCACGTACATGCCCACAAAACGGTCCGCCATTTGCGAATCGAGATCGCGCGCGAACTGCATGGCATAGGCCAGCGCCGGCTCGCGATGGTCAAGCGCGTACTGGATGCTGTGGCGCAAGGCCTGCGTGACCTGCGCGATCAATTCCGGCCCCAGCTCGCGGCGAATGGCGTTTCCGCCCAGAGGCAGAGGCAGCCCGGTCTGTTCATGCCACCACTTGCCCAGGTCCAGGACGCGGTTGAGACCTGACCGCTCATAGGTGAGCTGGCCTTCGTGGATGATGAGTCCGGCTTCATATTTGCCAGCAACGACTTCGGGGATAATGCGGTCGAACGGCACCACAACGGTTTCAATTTTGGGCGCAAACAATTTGAGCACCAGGTAGGCCGTAGTCATGGTCCCCGGCACCGCCACCTTCATGCGCTTGAGCTCTTCCAGGCCAAACATGCGCGGCGCAATCACCATGGGGCCATACTGCTCGCCCACGCTTCCGCCGCAGGGCATGAGAGCGTATTTCTCCTGCACGTAAGGATAGGCGTGGAAGGAGATGGCGCTCACGTCATAAAAGCCTTCCATGGCCTTGCGGTTCAGCGTTTCAATGTCCGTCAGCGTGTGCGAAAACTTCAAGCCGGGAACGCGGACCTTGTTCGTAGCCAGGGCATAGAACATGAAAGCATCGTCCGAGTCAGGACTATGGGCTATGGTAATTTCGCGGACGGGAGCAGAAACAGACGAAGATGACATATCTGAAATCCTACAACACTCTTGAGTTCCAAGCGGGCCTGCCGCGGTAAATACCATTCTTTTTGCGCCGGGGTCAGGTTTATTCCTGAAGGGCCTTAGTACGCTTACGCTTTTTCCACCGGCTCCTGCTCGGGCTGGACCTCAAGCATGGGGTTTGGCGGCGTCACATGGGGGCGTCGCAGGTGCCAGCGCAGGCGCCAGACCATGGCGCCCACGGCCACCACGATGGCCACAATGGAAAGCGCTAAGAGAACGTACAGGGCCTTCATCAGCATTGCGGCTAGGATACCAGAGCTGCTCCACGCCGCCGGCGCAAAAAGCTCTTAGACGCCCACGGGGAAAGGCTTAGTACGGGGTTCCGGCGCCGTGCTGCTGCGGCGCTCAAATCTGCCTTGCAGCAGAGACATCAGCCCGGTGTACCAATATCCCAGCACAAAGAGGAGCAGAAACGGAATCGTCCAGTAATTGCCGCTGGTAAAAGCGTAGACGCACATAGCGACGAAGTATGTCCCCACCAGCAATTCCAGCCACGGAACCAGGCCGAGGCGGCGACGATATTTCTGTCCCATCGCCTTGTCTGCTTTCGCCTGCACATTGTACTTGGGCGTACGCTTGAAGGCGGACTTGATGCCCAACAGCGCTTCAATCACGGCCCGCGTGTTGGTGAGCGTCAGACCGATTCCCAGCGCCATGAGAAACGGCAGGAAGAGGAAAGTGCGCGGCCAGCGTCGCGGGAATAGTTCTTTCTGTGAGACCAGGTAGAAGCTGGAGATGGAAAAAGTCGACGCCAGAAAGAGCGGCAGATCGATCACCAGCATCTGAAACCAACCGCCAAACGAACGGATAATCATGGCCGGCATGAGCAGAGTGGAAAGCACGATCATGAGCGGATAGCTGAGGTTGGCGGTGAGGTGGTAAAACGCCTCTACCTTCACCCGGAACGGCGCTTTGCTCTTGAATACTTTGGGCAGGATTTTCTTGCCGGTCTGGATCAGACCCTTGGCCCATCGCGCTTGCTGCGTCTTGAACGCGGTCATCTCAATCGGCAGCTCGGCCGGGCATTCAACGTCCTGGAGATACTTGAACTTCCATCCCGCAAGCTGCGCGCGATACGAGAGATCGGTGTCTTCAGTGAGCGTGTCATGCTCCCATCCGCCCGCATCGGCAATGGCTTGGCGGCGCCACATGCCGGCGGTGCCGTTGAAGTTGAAGAAGACCTGGCTGCGCGAGCGTCCGCCGTGCTCCAGCACGAAATGGCCGTCGAGCAGGATGGCTTCGACTTCCGTCAGGAACGAGTAGTTACGGTTAAGGTGCGTCCAGCGCGTCTGCACCATGCCGATGTTGGAATCGGTAAAGTGGTGCACCACGCGCATCAGCCAGTCTTCCGGAGGAACGAAATCCGCGTCAAAAATGGCGACCAGATCGCCCTTGGCTGTCAGCAGGCCATTTTGCAGCGCGCCCGCCTTGAAGCCCTCACGATTGGTGCGGTGAATATAAGTGATGGGGTGGCCCAGCGCGGCGTAGCGGTCCACCACGCCCTGAGCGACTTTGACCGTCTCATCCGTAGAGTCATCCAGCACCTGGATGTCGAGCTTGTCTTTGGGATAGTCGAGCTTGCAGATTGACTCAACAAGGCGATCGATCACGTATTGCTCGTTATAAATCGGGAGCTGGATGGTGACGCGAGGAAGCTCTGAGAATTCTGCCGGCGCCTCGGTGGCGCGGTTCTTGCGGTTCCGGTAGTACATGTAAACCAGCGCGTACCGGTGCAGGCCGTAACCCGCAAGAATGATCATCACGATGAAATAGGGGATGAGCAGCGCCAGGTCAAAGCCATTGGGCGAGTATAGGCCGCGGAAGGTCTTATCCAGGAACTGGCTCTTAAAATAGTGGACCAGCCCCTTCTGGGAGCCGGCAAAGAGCAACATCGCGAAACTGGCGCAAAGGTTCAAATACAGACTCCGACAGAACTAAGGCTCAAAAGGTTAGATTGTAAATCATATGGAGCGAAGAAACGGGGAACGACTTCCAGAAAAGCGTTTCGGGTGAACTAACGTAACTAAAGGCTCCGGATCAGCCGCGAATCAACACAAATCAGGGCAAATCAACTCAAAAAGAGATTCGCGATCATTCGCGTAAATTCGCGGCCAAAAATCTAGTTCAAAAACAATTGCCTATACAGCGTATCCCGCCGCGCGGGGCGGAAGCCGGCGTCGCGAATCATGCGGCGCAGCTCTTCTTCGGTGGTGCAATTGGTCACGCCGGCGGAGCGGACAACGTTTTCCTCAAGCATCACTGAGCCAACGTCATTGCCGCCGAAGCGCAGCCCGAGCTGGCAGACTTTCAGGCCCTGCGTGACCCAGCTTGACTGCACGTTCTGGAAGTTGGAGAGATAGAGCCGCGCGATGGCCAGCACCTTCAGGTATTCGACAGCGGTGGCTTCTTCCCAATGGCGGCCGCCGAGCGCAGTGTTCCCCGGCTGGAAGCTCCAGGGAATAAACGCGGTGAATCCACCGGTTTCTTCCTGTAAGTCAAAGACGCGCTGAAAGTGGTTGATGCGATGCTCAAAAGTCTCACCCACGCCAAACATCATGGTGGCGGTGGTGCGCATGCCAAGTTTGTGGGCCGTGCGATGGACGTTGAGCCAGTCGTCGGTCAGGCATTTCAGGCGGGCAATCTTGTAGCGGACTTCGTCGTCCAGGATTTCGGCGCCGCCGCCGGGAATGGAGTCGAGACCGGCATCACGCAGCCGCTGGATGGTCTCTTCAATGGAGAGGCCGCTGACATCGGCAAAGTGGATGATCTCCGAAGCGGAGAAGCAATGCAGGTGGACCTGGGGAAAGCGCTGCTTGATGCCGCGCAGCATGTTCTCATACCACTCAATCTTCAAATCAGGATGCAGCCCGCCCTGCATGAGCACGCCGGTACCGCCCAGTTCCACGGTTTCACGGATCTTTTCATAGATCGTATCCATTTCCAGCACGTAGCCCTTGGCGCGGCCGGGACCTTTGATGGGCGCGTAAAAAGCGCAGAAGGTGCAGTATTCCGTGCAGAAATTCGTGTAATTAATGTTGCGATCGATGATGTAGGTGGCCACGCCTTCCGGATGGAGCTTGCGGCGCAGGGCGTCGGCTTCCATGCCCAGACCGATCAGATCGTCCGAGCGGAACAGGTCAAGCGCTTGTGGTTTGGTCAGGGACATGAACATCTAAATTCTAGCCGAAACAGGCAGGCAAGGGAACTTCTGGCTTCTGAGGCGCAGTCGTCCTAGAATTGCGCTATGAATAAAAGATATGTGGTCCTTCTTGCGCTTCTGGCGTTACTGACCGGCTGCGTTCCGGTGGATTCCCTCAACCCCTTGTATACGGACAAAGACATCGTTTTTGACGAGTCTCTTCTTGGCGAATGGGTGGGGCCAGACGCGGGTGAGACAGGCGGCATGAAGTTTGTAAAAGAGGGCAAGGACGCATATGTGATCGTGATGACAGATAGGGATGGCCCGAAAGGAGAACAGAAAAGCACCTTCTATGACGCGCACCTGCTGAACCTCTCCGGGCAGAGATTTTTTGACGTACTGCCGCGTGAGTGGAGCGCATCCCAGGTTTCCTACCCCCTGCAAGTTGGCGGGGCCAAGGGAGAACACAAGGTCGAGCCGCACATCTTGAGGCTGGGAGAATCCGCCTATATGGAGTTTGCGGTGGAAGGCAAGGGTTCGGCCGTGGTCGCGCACCTGCGCAACGCGCACCGGTTCTTTAGAGTCAAGACCGACGGCAAGAAGTTGCGCCTTGAGTGGATCGACGATGACACATTGAAAGAAGCCGTCCTTAAAGGAACGGTGCACGTTGGGAATGCCCTGCTGACTACCGGAAGACAGTCAGAGGTCGCGAAAACGCCAGCGGAATCGAAGAGCAAGAGCATCGTCCTTACCGCATCCACCGCCGACCTGCAGAAGTTCGTTATCGAGCACATGAACGACGACAAGATTTTCAGCGAGCACGCGGAGATGCAGCGGCGTCCGTAGCGCGTGCGCTAGGCGGTACGCGTGCGCTTTGCGTCAGGGATTACCGGCTTGCCTTCGCGCTTGCGCTTCCAGGTCCAGAACCCCGCTGCAACGCCGCCGATCACCGCCAGGGCGATCACCGTCCATAAAATTCCCCGATAGTACTGGTGGAAGAAGCCAAAGATCTGCTTGCTGTAGATTGATCCCAGCCATGCCAGCAGCGAATAGCGAATGGCGCGGGCCACGCCCACGGCGATCAGGAAATTCCTCTTTGAATACTTGAGCGCGCCGGCAACCAGCAAGAAAGGCGAGAAGGGTACGGGCGGAGGCAGCAGCGCGGGGACAAACAGGCTCCAGAAGCCGTACCGGTTGAAGATCTTATAGATCCGCTCCGCTTTCTTTTTCGAGAGCCTCTTTTCCAGCGCCCCTTCACTGCTCTTGGCCCCCAGGGTGTAGGTCGCGTAGGCGCCAACGATCCCTCCGATGGTTGCCATGGCAGCGTAGTAAGGCCACCAGTTTTCCTGGCGCGCGGAAAGAATCACCGTAAGCGCGTCCATGCTGCCGGGCAGGGGGACAATGGAGTTATCGGCGAGGCCGAGCAGGACCAGGCCGAGCCCGCCCAGCCGTTCCAGCCAGGCGCCGATCGAGAAGTAGATGGCGATAACAAAGGGCACACGTTGTTGGATGCGGATTAGGGCCGGCACCAAGGTTCAGAGTTGTTAAGCGGGCTTCATTTCTGTCGCTCCGCTCCAAACCGCTTAAAGTTTGCGGCCATGCTCACATGCTTTCGCCCTGAGGCAGCGGGCTCGGCGCGTCGGGGCAGATTAAACACGTGCGGCTGGATCGATGACAGGTTGCTCCAGAAAGAGCAACTCGGGGTCGCGGGGGAAAATTTCACATTCCACGCCGTAGCGGTAGAAGAGCCGCAGCCCCTCCAGGTTTTCCGCGTCGAGCGAATAGTCAACATTCTCGGTCAGGTACTCGGCAATGAGCCTGGTGGACAAGTTGAGCTTGGGCGCCCAGGCATCGGCAATCTCAGGAATGTGCTTGCGTCCGTTGTCGCGCGATTGCTGGAAAACCTGCGCGAGGCTGGGCTCCGGCGCGCGCCCCTGCAAGGCCGCCTTTCGCACCGCCCAAAAAGCGAATACAAATGGACGGCCAGTCCAGCGCTGCCATTCTTCGGCCAGATCGTAGACAAAGTAGCCGTCGGTTCGCGTCTGGAGGGCGGGATCGCCGATCAGCAGCGCGGCATCGTGCCATTGCAGCATTTCTTTCAGAGACGGCTTCTGCCGGGTAAAGCCGGGATCGGTGCCGACGAACTTGCGCAGGTAGATTTCTACCAGCGCGGCCGAGGTGCGGGAAGAATCGTCCGTGGCCACGCTGCGGATCTTATCCAGCGGAACCTTGCTGACGAGCAGAATCGAGCGAACCTTATTC
>JBGPZS010000223.1:0-6519 GCA_041493865.1 Terriglobia bacterium | reverse complement strand
TTCTGCATGAGCATCTGCGCGGCGTTCTTGAATTTTTCATGCTCCAGCAGCCGCTGTACCAGCTCTTCGCGCGGATCGTCCTGTTCGCCCGCGGGCGCGTCCGGGTCACGGGGCAACAGCATCTTGCTCTTGATGTGGATCAGCAGCGACGCCATATAGATAAACTCAGCCGCCACGTCCACGTCCAGGTGCTTCAGGTTTTCCACGTAGCCCAGATACTGCGCGGTAATCTTCGCGATGGGAATGTCATAAATGTCGATGTCCTGCTTGCGGACCAGGTCCAGCAGAAGATCGAGCGGGCCGTCATAAACCTGGCCTACACTAACCGCGAACGGGAATTCGTTCGCCTGCGGCTTCGCGGATTGTGACGTTTCTGGCATCAAAAACAAAACCTTGAAACACAGAGGAACGGAGGAAGCGGAGGATTTCAGGTTCGAATTTCAAATCCAACGACTTTGTTCCACCCTCACGTGTTACGGACCGGATTAAAACGATAAGAACGCCAAGTACGATAATTCAATTCTAAACGTTATTGGTGACTGCTGCAGATGACAAAGCTGTGGATTACGCGGCTTTTTTGCAGAGCGTTAAGGTGATTGTCCTTCGGTTGCTCAGGCATTCAAGGAAAAGATGCTCTATGTATCTGTCATCCTGAGCAAGCCTGAGCGACTGAAGGGAGTGAGGGCGCGTCGAAGGACCCCGAGAAGGTGTCGGTTCGCCATGCCGCTCAGGGAGTTCTCACGAAACACAGTGTTACTGCAGGGCGCTATGGTTGCCTTCGTACTGCTTGATCGGTAGGTTCGACGTTTCAAGGCGTATTACCGGTTCAGAAGCGGAATAAACGAGCGAAATTCGGACAGTTTTTCGTCCATCGGATACCGGAATTCGTTCAAATTGTTTCCAGATATCTTGCAAAACTTTAGGTGGCAAAACGTAGTCGTGCAACAACCCTTGACCGTCTTCAGCCAGCAGTACAAGCACGTTCATTGGCCGATCAGGAAAACTGAATTCCCAAGTGCCGTTTGCATTCTGTTGAGTCGTGTGAACGCCGACTTTCCTGCCTTTGCGGGTGATGTATGTACGGGGCCTATCATCTTGCCTTAGCGGATGAACCTTCGATACCAACTGCACCCATGCGTCAATTAAAATGTCGCGTCTCTCCTGCTCGTTAGACGCATTCTTGGCGTGCTCGGGGACCCGCAGTGCCACCGTGCCCTCGCCCTTGGTTGCCACCGCAGCGCCAAGCCGCAGCAACCCAACGGCATTGCGCGCGGCAACCATGGTTTCCTCGGTTGCCGCCATGGCTTTCTGCGCTCCCAGCAGGATGGTCTCCTGCAGGCGCGCGGGATTCTGGGCCAGCTCCTGCCGCCGCTGGCGGATGGGAGCCAGATGCGCGTTCACGCTCGCGACTGCCAGCGCTTTACATTCCACGCAGGTGATGGCCGCCTGCGTGCAGCCCTCGGTGATGTAGATCAGCCGTTCGCGATCGCTGAAAATCTGGTGCAGGTTGCCCACGGGACAACGGCTGGGATCGCCATGGTCGGTCAGTTTGGGCCGGTCGGTCACGCTGTTCTTGATTTTTTGCTCGACGACCGCCGCCTCATCGCTCAACAGGATCGAATTGCCATACGACTTTGACATTTTCCGCTTGTCCGTGCCCAGCAGCATGGGTGAGGGCGTCAGCAGGACCTGAGGTTCGGGAAAGACCGGTTTGCCCTCGAGCTTGTAAAACTGGTTGAAGCGGCGCGCGACCTCGCGGGTGAGTTCGACGTGGGCCGATTGGTCCTGGCCCACGGGCACGAAATCCGGACGATAGATAAGGATGTCAGCCGATTGCAACAGCGGGTAGCCGAGAAAGCCGTACATGTGCAGGTCTTTGTTCGGCATCTGCTGCTGCTGGTCCTTATAAGAGGGAACACGCTCCAGCCAGCCCAGCGGCGTGATCATGGAAAACAGCAGATGCAGTTCGGCATGTTGCTTCACGTGCGACTGGACGAAGATAGCGCACTTCTCCGGATCAAGCCCGGCGGCCAGGAAATCCAGAATCACCTCCAGCGTATTATCGGCCAGGCGCGAGGTGTCGTCATAGTCCGTGGTGAGCGCGTGCCAGTCGGCCACGAAGAAAAAACAGTCGTGCGAGTTCTGCAGCTTCACCCAGTTCTGCAGCGCGCCAACATAGTTGCCCAGATGCAGCTTGCCCGTGGGGCGCATGCCGCTCAGGACACGTTTACCGGGGTCTTGCCCGTTATTTGCCATGGTTTGTTTATGATCCAAAAGTCCGATGCATGCCCCCGCGATGCATTTCTCTAGAGAACTCCCTGATGCATTCTTTGTGCTGGAAATACTCTCGGGGTCCTTCGACTCGCCCTTAGTCGCTCCGCCCCGCGGGCTCGCTCAGGATGACAATGAGAAAGGGTTTCTTTACAACCCATCGTCCTGGAAGTGCTCCCTAGTGCACACCATCGATGCTATCACGTGCCGGTTTTGTCGCCGGCGGCCTGCGGCTTCGGCGCAATCGTTTTCACCTTGACCGGTTTCGCGGGAATGCCCACGGCAATCGTGTAGGGCTCAATGTCCTTGGTGGCCACGCCCATGGACCCCAGAAGGCCGTGTTCATGCACCTGGACGCCGCTCATGACGGTGGCGTGATACGTGATCCGGGCGCGCGGGCCGATCTCGGTTTTGCGATTGCTGACGATCATGCCGTCATTCAGGTCGTGGTCGTGGGAATAAACGTTGGCGTAGTCGGAAATCGAGCTGCCTTCATGAATGATGATTTCGCCGCGATCGTCCAGCAGCACATACTTGTGGACCACGCAATTGTCTTCAATGGTCAGGTTGTAGCCGTAAGAAACCTCAACACCGTGGAAGATCTTCACGTTTTTGCCGATGTGTTTGAGCACGTGTTTGGCAATCATCGCGCGCACGCGATACCCCAGCCAGTGGTTCAGGCCGGCGGGGGAGCGGTCAAACATCATCCAGAACCAGATCAGGGGTTTGCGCTCGGCATATTTCTGCGCGTCCACGTCACCGTAATACTCGGGTTCCAGGGAGGCATTGCGCGGATCAAAGCTGTGCACCAGCGCCTGTTCGGCCAGTGGCGCGCCGGGTGCGGGAGCGGCGTAAGGACGGCCAAGGTAGAGCTCATGCAGCGTGTTGCGTACGACCGTACAGCGATGCTCGATGTCACGGTTGGCGAACTGTTCATCGAGCTTCTGGATCCATTCCAGAAACGCCTTTTCAGCCTGTGGCAGCGGCTGGATGTTGCGGTACTCGAAACGCGGCATGCAAGCCTCTCGATCCTCAATATTTATACGACTTAATCATATAACGGCAACCGGATTTCGCCCGGCGCGCCCCAGGTTTTGCCAAGGGATTGGATTCGAGGGAGGTGGCCGGGACGCAGGATTCTTGGGTGGGAACCGCTACAAAGCTATGGGACTGCTTCTCCTTCAGTGGAACCAGTCTCTCACCCGCCAGGAAACAACAAGGAGCGGCATGGCAGGAACCACAGGAGAGCCCTCAGCGGCTTACTTTTCAAGGTGTCTGCGTGCTACACCGGTAAATGTAAGAATGCACAGGGAAAGAATGATCCAGCCAAGGATGCGATACACCACTTCGCCAAACCGCCACGCCCCCGGACCATTCGCAGCTTTCCGAATACGGGATGCGAAGCTCGAAGCGGTGGTGAATGGTGCGTCACGAGTGGAATCAAAAGTCCGAATGTGACATTTTGGCTCCAGCTTCAAGTCCGCGACCGGAATGAATTCCTCCGCCGCATAGAGCGTTGGCGACTTCCTTTCACTGCAAGGGATCTCGGCCGGCCTGCCAGTGTCCAGCGATGCCTGCCGCGCCGGAGCTTCAGTCACCAAAAGCCCTCGCGCGTTGGCATATCCGGCGGCAATCGCTCCCACGGACAAGAACAACAACAGTGTGACCAAAGCGCGCCCGGCCGACAGGCCATAGTCAAACCCCAGCCAGTAAAGCCACCAGCCGCAACGCAGCAAGGCATGCCGCTTAAAGTGGCGTTCCAAGGTCAGCTTGTGGCTCAAAATCTTGCGCGAGTCTTCAAATTGTCCCTGGGAGCGGAGAACGGAGGCAACCTGGTCATACGGTTGCGGTAAAAAACCGGAAGCGTCAACCGTATAGAAATCTTTATGATAGAAATCCTTGTAAGAGGCATATTGCAATGCCAGCCAATTAAGCCGCTTTTGCCAGGGTCGCAGATGGTTCTTTTCGCTGCGTCTAGCTAAGAACTGACTGGCAATAAGCAAAAAATACGTTCGTGCATTGGGCTGCCTGGGCCCTCTAAGGGCCGACCATGCGCTTTGTTCGAGAGCTTCCCAGAACGCGAGCTTCTTCCTTTCGCTACGACTAACCAAGAGCTTATTCGCCACGAGTGAAAAATAGCTCCGCACAATAAATTGCCTGGGATTTCTAAGCGCTGACCAGACAATCCGGATAACTCCTGTTACGAGGGCCAAGGGCAACCTTATGATTCCCGCGATAAGTTTAAGGACGCCCAGCAGTATCAGGATGGTGGACAGAAGAGGTTTCCTTTCCGAGGCCTCCACAGCATCTCGCAGGAAACGGGCCAAAGGAGAGGGTGGCGAGGGCTGCCCCATTTGTTCATAGCGAAAGCCTTCGAGCCCTAACCGTACGCTAAGCCCTATAGATTCTCCGTCTGCATCATCGAGTCTTTTTACCGTGGCCCCCGTAAGATCGAACAGGGCCCGGGTGCTTTCCTGAACAGGAGTCGGAAGGCTTACTGCGAGTCTTAAGAGGACCCAGGCCTTTTTGACGTCAATGGCTTCCCATTCCTGCGACGCGAACAAAGGGGGCAGTTTCCGCGCCTGATCTAAATCAATTCTGAAAGGAGCGTCAAAATAGGTAGAGGTCAAGATCAACGCGGGTGAGATCAGATCATCAGCTACCATCTGAACGATGCCGTCTTTCCTGGAGACATGGAAACCCGCGCGAAACAAATTTGAGGCGTAGACTACATCGGCCTCAATCTTAAACCCGTTATCGATTTCTTTGGTCTCAATCGATTGCGGACGACTACCGAGATGGTCGCGCAACAAGGGCCCAGCCTCCTCAACGTCAGCAGGTATGAAAAACGGTCCATTGAGGCCATTAATATTCGAGGCAAAAAGTCGCAGATACTCCTCGGCGGCGGCTGTGTCTTTTAGACTTAATACTCCAATACGCTTGTTGAGATCACGAAATCGCGCCGAGAACCCGTCCAGTGGAATGGCCGCATTTTTTCCGTCCCATAACAGATTGGCGATCTTTTCGTCCCACAGCAGGTCGGGATTCCCCGATCCCAAACGCGTGTTGCTTCTGATTTCAACCAGATACCAGCCTGGATAGCACAGCAGTTTGCGTTTTCGAGCGGCCAGAATCTCGGGTTCACGCAGGTCAGACAATCGCCGAACGGGATCGTTGAACCTTAGATCGCCGATCCTGAAACTGCCCTTCACACCCGCATTCTTAAAGTCCACTAACCCCACCGTGGTCACGCCTTGATAGAGATCTCCTACTACAGAGAGATTATTGAGCGTGCAGTCAGCGCCGATCCGCGCGTTTTCCAGAAGGATTGGGCCGGCTACTGAGCCCACAATGTTGACGTTGTCATCCACCTTAATATAAGGCGCCATCACCGCGGCCGGTCCGTTCTCATTGGATTGAATGAAAGCCCCCTCCATATGCAAAACGCCGCCTATCTCCCCGCCATAGAGCCGGACACATCCGATTGTTCGAAACGGAGTCACCGAATTTACCGGTTTTTCGACACGCGACAGGACCAGATTTGCTTCGATATGGCAATTTTGAGCCGAGAACGCATCGCCTTCGACCGCCACGAGCTCCGCGCCATTGCCCCAGACATTCCCGGCAATGCGAGCATTCGCGATGGACATGCCTCCCACAGCCAGAAGGTCCGGTTGCGCGACCAACGATCCTTTCAGTTCCATACCATAGAGATCCAGAGCGTAGCGCGGCCGGCCTTGAGCAGTTTTAAAATCGGGCCTTGCCGGAGGAACGCAGAGCCTGCATGACATCACCTTCAGATCGCCATCGACGCTGGCGTTCCTCAACTCGATCCAGCAAAGTCCCAAGCCCGCCGCTCCCTCAGTATTTCCGGGACGGCTGGTTGTTTCCGGGGACGGACTTGTAAGAGAACTTTGACCGGTTGCGGAGGTACTTGAAGGACGAGAGAGCGTGGTCCCTTTGGCCGACGATTTGACTCCCTCCAGTATCAGGGAGCCGCTGACTTTGCATCCATCAGCCTGCAAATGGACCATTCTGCAGTTTGTAAAGCTGAGCCAGCTCAACCATGCGCCGCGTAGACAAATTTCTTCCTTGAACGTGCAGTCTTCAAATTCCAGCGGTGGAAAAGCCTTTTCCCGGCGGCCGGGTAAGTTCAGCACCCCGATGATTTCAGCGTCTTTGATCCGTAGAGCCAGTACGGGCGGCGTACCTCCCGTGGGCGCGGCCACGCCCGGCCGGAACATACCG
>JBGPZS010000071.1:0-11657 GCA_041493865.1 Terriglobia bacterium | reverse complement strand
CCTGCTCCCAGGCAATCTGCTGTACGCGGTCCCAATTCTGCTTGCGTTTGTGCTCGTCGCCCGAGGCAGCCTGCGCACGCATGAGCTTGTCAATCTCCGCTTCCCATGCAGTTGCTGGAGATTTTTGATTTGGGTTCCACTGGTGGTTATCGGCGGAGCTCAGCCAAACCGCCATCTGGGAGTTCGGGTCCAGTTCCACGTTCTGAAAGCCCAGCAGGCACGCTTCGTAGTTGTAAGTTTTTGTCATGCGCTCCAGCAGCGAGTTGAAGTCCAGCGTGACCACGTTCACCTTGATGCCAATTTTTTTCAGGTCCTGCTGGATCATGGTGGCCATGCTTTCGCGCGCGCGATTACCCGCGTTGGTCACGATGGAGAATTCCACTGCGTTGCCGGCCTTATCGCGCAAAGTGTCGCCTTGCAGCCGGAAACCATCCTGCTGCAGCCTGCGCAACGCGCTTGACGTGTCATAGGCATGAGGCTTGAGGCCGGCGTTGAACCAGAATTTGTTGCTCGGCGAGATGATGCCGATCGCCGGAACGGCGTGTCCGCGATAGACGATACGAGCCAGGTCGCTGCGGTTAATCGCTTCTGAGATGGCGCGCCGGAAATTTGAAGAGATAAACCACGTCTTCTTGTAGTCCGGCAGCGGCGAACCGGGAACCTGGTTGAACCAGAGCTGTTCCGTGTCAGTAGAAGCGCCCGCATCGCGCACGGAAGCGTTGTCAGCGGAGAGCTTCTCAAAGATCGCCGGAGAAACTGTGTTGATCAAGTGGACTTCGCCGCGCTTAAAGCGCAGAGCTTCAATCTCAGGGTTCTGTTCAATATCCAGCCGCACGGCATCGAGGTACGGAAGCTGCTTCCCTGCCGCATCTTTTTTCCAGTAATTAGGATTGCGTTTCAGCAACAGGTACGAGCCGGCTTTTCTTTCCGCCACATAAAATGGCCCCAAAGCCGCCATTTCTTTTTGCGGCGATTTCGCGGAAAGGATGGCCACCGTATCGAAGAGGTTCACCAGGTTCGCCACCGGCGCGGGAAAATTAATCTCGACCACGTTCGGAGAAATCACTTGCGCAACCAGCTTGCCGTCAGACGAGCGGAACGCATCACCGGTGCTGGAGTGCAACGCGGGATCCATCAGTTGCTCCATCGTGTAAGCGACATCAGCGGCTGAAAACGGAGTGCCGTCAGAGTATTTCAGGCCTTCGCGCAGCTTGAAGCGGATGCGTTTCCCGCCCTCTGAAACTTTCCAGGCCATCGCCAGCTCAGGCTCGGCTTTCAATGTCACACGATTCACGCGCACCAGCACCCCGCCGGTGAGATAGCGAATGGTCTCAGAGGCATCGTCTTCCACCAATAGCGGATTTAGTGTCTTGGGCTCAGAGCGCAGGCAGAAACGGAGCTCTCCCCCATTCTGGGCAAACGCGGAAAGAAGGCCCAGGAACAACATTGCGGAGGGTAAGTAAAGCCGCTTCATGCACGCACCTCCTGTTTGTTCAGCAGAACCTGTTTGTTCAGCAGAACCTGGAATGAGCTGATTACCACTATAAGTACCGCAAGCGGGAGCAATCGCCAAGGTTCCGGACGTAACGTAATGGCATCCTGAAGTTCGCGGAGCAGGCTGCCCAGCGAGGGCAGCGGCTCTGCCACACCCAGGCCAAGAGCGCCCAAGTTGGCCTCGGCGATGATGAATACGGGAATCGAGATCCAGAACTGCGCAAACAGCGCGCCGCGCAAGTTGGGCAGCAGGTGCAGACGGATAAGTTTCAATCCGGAGAAGCCGGAGGCGCGTGCCATCCATACGAATTCTGACTTCATCAGATCTTTTGCGCCGGAGCAGATCACACGCGCCGAGGCTGCCCATCCCAGCAGACCCAGCAGCGTGAAAGTAACGGTAACAGACGCTTCCGGCGAAATATTTAAGGGCAGTACCGCACGGACCGTGATCAGGAGAAACAGCCAGGGCACGGACAGAAAGAGATCGATCAGCAACTTGCAGCAGCGTTCCGTCCATCCACCAAAATAGCCGGCTATGCCGCCGACCAGACCCGCCAGTACGGTGGTGAATAGCGCTGCCAGCGGTGCAAGCGTCAACGAAACGCGCATGCCATAAAGTAGCCGCGCCCAGCGATCGCGCCCCAGGTCGTCAGTACCTAACGGATGATGTGCCGAAGGGGCGGCTTGTGGGACCTCGCGAAATTGCCGTTCGTATCCGGCAGGCGCCAGGTAGCTTGCGCCCAGGATGGTCAGTGCAGTCAGGAACAGTACCGCAATGGCGACAACGCGCACGGTCTTCATGCGGCGCTCCGCATGAAGCCGCGCTGTGCAGCGTCAGAGATCAGCGTTGCGCACACGGTCACAAAGGTCACAACCATGGTCAGGTTCACCAGCAACGGCAGATCGCGCGACTGTGCGGCATGCCACGCCAATTGCCCGATGCCGGCAACGTCACTCACACCTTCGATGGGCAGCAGCACGCCGACACCGATGCTGATGGAGACTCCCACCAGAGCAATCAACTGCGGCAAGGCGATGGGCGCCACGTGCCACGCCAGCACTCGCCAGGGCCCTGCTCCCTTCGCTCTGGCAGTGAGGACGTGAGGCATCTCACAGCTTTGTTGCAGCAGATTTTGCGTGTAGCGATAGATCTTGGGAAACACCAGCAAAGCAGCCGCGAAAGCCGGCGGCCATCGTAAGAGCAGAAAAACCAGCGCCAGAGCAGCGGCAGGCGTGGAGATCAATGTTCCGCTCAATCCATTGGCCAGAAAGCCCAACGCACGAATGTCCCAGGTCTGAGCGGCAACAGCCAAAGCCACCCCCAACAACCAGCCCACGGCAAGAGCAACCGCCAGGTTGGCCAGCGTTACGGGAAGGCGCTCCCGCAGAAGATCTTTTACCGGCTGATTCAGTGAGCGCGAAGTACCCAGATCGCCTTTCGCCAGCGAGGCAATGTATTGCGCATAGAACCGAGGAATATTGGCATCCGCCAGATGCGCCTGGCGGATGGCCTGAATACTTTGCGCGGAAAGTCCGGAGTTGAGCTCCTGATCGTCAGAAGAGAAGCCTGGCGCGATGCGTATGAGCATGGCGCTCGCAAAACTCGCCATGAGCATGACCGCCGCCAGCCGCAGGACGGCCCAACTCCAGAAACGCAGCATTACCCGGCCACCGCGTCGCGAACGTTGCCTGACCGCCCATCCGTCAGCGAATTGATGACTTTGAGAATCTTGTGGTGCTCCTGCTTTTGTATGTACATGCGACGGTCCGCTTCCGCCAATAGTTTCTCCGCGTCCACACCGTCCTCGGGATAAATGGCGCAGCCAACACTCAGCGAAAGCCATTCCACACCGCAGACTTCGCGGCCCGCGTTACCGGCCAGCTCACTCAGGCAGATGCCGCGCGCTTCCGCCGCGGAGGCGCTCAGCCCAGGCGCGACAATCACAAACTCATCGCCGCCCATGCGGGCCACGTAGTCATATTCCCGGCAGGAGCCCTGCAAAGTTTCAGAGAAATGCCGCAGAATCCGGTTGCCTTCAAGGTGGCCAAAGCGGTCATTGATCTTTTTGAAACCGTCCAGGTCGCACACCATCACGGTTAAAGAAGTGTCCAGGCGCTTGCACCGCGCCAATTCGCGGTCAAGATGGATAAACAACGAACGCGCGTTCGGCAGCTCGGTAAGGTAGTCGGTTGTGGCCGAACTCTCAGCCTCCTGGAAGGCCAGCGCGTTCTCCACTGACAGCGCAACTTTCGAACTGATGGCGAGCAGGATGCGGAGATGGTCTGAGGTGTACGCATCCACGTCAGAATGATAGAGCGTCAAGACGCCCACCACGCCCTGCAGTCCTTCCAGCGGGACTGCGATTGCCGAGCGCAACGGGCTGAACCTGCTGGGATCGTGCACGTAACCGTGTTCCAGCGCCGGGTTGCCGTTGAGCATGGGCTTGCGATTCTGCGCTACCCATCCTGAGAGCCCTTCACCCAGCGGGATACGCAAGGCGGCAAACAGACGGAAGTTGTCTCCGTTGACAAATTCAGGGAGCAATTCATTGCCACGCACGATGTAGGTCGCAATGGCATCGTACGGTACCAGGCGCTTCAACCGGCCGCTGAGAACAGAAAGAGTCTCGCTCAAGCTCAGAGAATTACCCAGGTCCTGGGTCAACTCAAAGAGGGTTTGGGCTTCTTGTCTGGCGGCAGCAATCGAGGAAAGGAACGCAGCCTGGTTGCCAGGTTCCATGTTCTTGTCGCTTTCAAAACCGCTCGCGGGCGCTTTACCGCGCTCTACTTTGAGATCAATGGAAAGTTTCTGCCGGTCCGGCAATTGCGACTGCAGACGAACAGTCGTTTCCAGCTCTTTGTAGATGGTCTTCAGCAGGCCAACTACTTTGGGATCGTAGGCCTTGCCGGCTTGGTCGGCCACCCATTGCATGGCGTCGTCCAGCGGCAGCGCTTTGCGATATTGGCGGTCCGTAGCTAGAGCGTCCAGACAATCCACGGCGGAAAGGATCCTGGCACCTATGGGAATTTCTTCGCCTTTCAAGCCGTCGGGATAGCCCGTGCCGTCCCAGCGCTCATGATGCGCGCGGACAATCGGCACCACTGGATACGGGAAGTGAACGCGTTCCAGGATCTCTGCGCCCACAATGGGGTGGATCTTCATCTTTTCAAACTCTTCCGGCGTGAGCCTGCCCGGCTTGGAGATGATGTGCTCAGGCACGGCCAGCTTGCCGATGTCGTGCAGCAACGCGGCAGCGCGAAGGGCTTCTATTTCGTCGGGCGGCAGGTTGAGCCTCTTGGCCATCTCCACGGCATAGACGCGCACGCGTTCCAGATGGTCATGGGTGGTCTGGTCTTTGGCTTCAATCGCCAGCGCCAGCGCCTCAATGGTGCGCATATGCAGGGCTGCCATCTCGGCCACATGGCTCTTCTCATTCTCAAGCTTGCCCATGTACAGGCGATACGAGCGGTAGATCACAAACATTGCCGGTAACGCCAGCAAGGTCGGCTGCCAACCTACTTTTTGCGTGACCCATCCGAAGAGCGCTGCGATGGCTCCGCCGGCAAGGTAATACGGTAAGGACCAGAAATAGCAGTCGGTCCAGATCTTTTGCAGCCGCTTGTTTTCTGTGAGTGCGATGATCGTGGCCACCGGAAGCGTATTCAATAGGAAGTAGACAGCCGCGGAGACCATCAGCAGGAACGCAGAGTTCCGATTCAGCCAGGTGTGCAGAGGCCCGTGGTAGACATAGTAGGCCGCCGCGATGGCGACCGCCGCGCTGGAAACGTTGAACAGCACTTGTTCGATTCTGGGCCAGCGACGCCGCGTGACCAGGCACTGCACCAGAATCGCGGAGCAGCCCAACACCAGCGTTTCACTAAAGGTCAGCTCAGCAATACCAATAAGGATGAAAAGGAAGTTGACTGAAATCGTCCCGGTAATTTCGGGAAGCTCAACTTTCAGCCTCGACGCCAGCATGGCTGTAAGCAGGTAGGCGACAAACTTCGCCAGGTCGTCGACCTTCCACACAATTCCACCGTAGATGGCGGTGGCAAGACCAGCCAGACAAATTGTGTAAAGGAAGAATCGGGCCTGCTTCGACATAATTCTTGTGGCGTCTCCACCAGTTACATAGGCAACTGCCGGGCCAAATGTCTTCCAAAAGCACAGGCAGTAACTAGCTTTATTATCAGAAGCTTACCTTTAGCGTTCCTCATGGCTCTGGTCTTGCCCTTTCGTGCCCTGCGACACTTCTGTCGCATTCACGGCACGTAGTGAGTACCGAATTGTCACAGCCGGGTGAAGACTCGGGGGCCAAAACAGGCCGGCAACCGGAAGAACCAGCTTAGTTCTCTTCCCTACATCGAGCCGCCAATCCAAGCTGAAGGTTCAGAACTTAAGTAACCATTTTGCGAAGTTCTCAATTGCCGGGTGTGACTGACTTGTCCCATCATTGCCCATAACGGTGACAAATACGCGCAGTGTGCCACGGCGCGTATATGAGGAGAAAGATTTGTCGACGGTGGTCCACAATCCGTGTGACCTGAACAGCCAGGTGATCCGCAGTGACGCCTTGAAGCGCGTGATGCGGCTGGTGGAGCAGGTGGCCTGTCATCCGGCGGCGGTGCTGATTGTGGGCGAGACCGGAACGGGTAAAGAAATGATTGCCCGCGCCATCCACAGCCACTCACTTCGCTGCAACCAACCGTGGATCGACGTGAACTGCGCGGCCATTCCCGAACATCTTGTAGAAAGCGAACTTTTCGGATATGAGAAAGGCGCGTTCAGCGGCGCCGACGCACAGAAGATCGGCTACTTTGAAATGGCTGACGGCGGCACGCTGTTTCTGGACGAAATCGGCGACCTCGATCCCAAAGTGCAGGTCAAGCTGCTGCGCGTGCTCGATGGCGTTCCTTATTACCGCCTGGGCGGAAATAAAAAAGTCAGTGTCAACGTGCGCGTGGTGGCGGCAACAAACCAGGACCTGGAAGAGCTGGCCCGCGCCGGCCGTTTCCGCAATGATCTGTATCACCGGCTGGCGGAATTCAAGCTGGAAATACCTCCGCTGCGGGAAAGACCTGAAGACTTGCTGGCGATTGCCGAGCAGATTCTCCACCAGCACTATCCGAATTCACGGTTTACAAACGATGCAGTCACCGCGCTGCTCACGCATGCATGGCCGGGCAACGTACGCGAGCTGCGCAACTCCGTTTTTCGCGCCGTCATGCTGGCCAAGAACGCCCACGTGGAGATTGCCGCGGCCGACTTGAAGCTGAACCAGGCCGCGCCGCAGAGCAATGGAAAAGCGCCTTTGAACCGCGACCTTGACCAACTGGAAAAGCAGATCGTGTTTGACACGCTGGAACGCTGTGGCGGCAACCAGGGCAAGGCAGCCGAGGCGCTGGGAATTTCCCGCCGCACACTGTTGCGCAAGCTCAAGAGCTATCGCGAGATTGAGAGTGAAACCGCCGTTGGCACGTTGTGCGCCGAGCAGCAACGCTATTACCGCAAGCAAACCAGCGCTCCCATACAGCTCAAACATGCCGACGAATGGCTTGAGGCAACGCTGCTCAATATCAGCCTGGGCGGCGCCGCGGTTTCCGTCCACAAGATGCTCACCCTGGGAGCACCGGTGGCCATCCGTTTCACCATTCCCGAAACAGAAGTCCAGGCTGAACTGCAGGGACGCGTCGCCTGGGCGAACACAGAAGGCCATCATGGCATTCAATTCGGCGAAGTGGATACAGAAATCCGCACGCACTTGCAGCGCTGGTTCCAATCAGAAATGAAAAAGGATGGCTGGCGCGACGAACTAGTGGGCTGATCTCCGGCCTCAATGTGGTTCGCACATGGTCTTAATCTCCACTCTGCGTTCAGGTAGCGCGTAAATAGAGGCTGGAGAGGCTTGAGGATAAGCGACAACTTTGGTTTCCACTGAGAAATTTTAATGACAATCTGGCCCAGCCTGATGGTGGGGCTGATATGCTTGGCGCATGGTAGAGCTTGCCCTGAATCGGCCGGCGATTGCGCAGCGCGGAAAACGCCTGGAGTATTTCACGATTGCGTGGAACACCCTGGAGGGCCTGGTTGCAGTGGTTGCCGGCGCAATGGCCGGGAGCATCTCGCTGGTGGGCTTCGGCATTGACAGCTTCATCGAGGTCACGTCTGGCGTTACCTTACTGTGGCGCATGTCAGTTGATGCGGATGTTCACCGCAGGGAGAGGAATGAAAGACTTGCGCTTAGAATCGTGGGGGCTTGCTTTGTGGCATTGGCTGCTTACATCGGCTATGAATCTATCACTGACTTGATCCAGCGGAACCAGCCGGAATCCAGCCTTCCGGGAATCATTCTTGCGGCCGTCTCTCTGGTCGTCATGCCGCTACTGTCGCGAGCTAAGAGGCGAGTCGGGAAAGAGCTGGCGAGCGCAGCCATGCATGCTGATGCAAAGCAGGCCGAGTTCTGCACTTATTTATCTGCGATTCTACTGGGCGGACTGCTGCTCAACAGCCTCTTCGGCCTCTGGTGGGCGGACCCTGTTGCCGCGCTCATCATGGTGCCGATTATCGCCCAAGAGGGGTACAACGGATTGCAGGCCAAGGCTTGCGATTCGTGCTGCTGAAAACAGCGGTATGCTCAGCACTTAGCCAAACCTCTGTGTTCCTTTGTGTCCTCTAGTGGTAAATGGGTCTTGGTTTTCTCCGTGCCTCCGTGGTGGAGGGGTGTGGGACCCGTGATAGCTTATTTTTGGCGCACAAAAATACCGCGATCAACCCGCGGCTGTTTCTGAAGGAGTTCACATGGCGGAGCACATTATTGTTTCGGTCCAGGACCGTATCCTCTCTCTGCGGCTGGACCGTCCGGAAAAGAAGAATGCTTTAACGCGCGGCATGTACCTGGGCATGATTGAAGCCATCCGGCAGGCGGAAGCCGACTCGGCCGTCCGCGTGGTCCTGATCACCGGCACACAGGAATGTTTCACTGCAGGAAATGACCTGATGGATTTTGCCAACGCCCAGCCCGGTGAGACGAGTCCGGCGATTTTGTACTTGCAGACCCTCGCCGGCGCACAAAAGCCCGTGATCGCCGCCGTGGGCGGAGTGGCCGTAGGGATCGGGACCACCATGCTGCTGCACTGCGATCTGGTCTATGCCGCCACGGACGCGCGCTTCCAGCTCCCGTTTGTCAGCCTGGGCCTCTGTCCGGAAGCAGGTTCCAGCGTGCTGCTGCCTGAACTAATGGGCCATCGACGTGCCGCAGAGCTCTTGTTTTTTGGCGAACCATTCAACGCTGAGTCGGCGCGCAATCTCGGTATCGTCAACGCTGTTGTCCCGACTACCGAGCTGCTGGCGACGGCTACAGAGAAGGCTAAGCAACTCGCGGAGAAGCCTCCGTCAGCTTTGCGGACGACCAAGGCGCTGCTTAAACGCAGCATGGGTGGCGTCATCGCCGACGCAATGGCAAAAGAAACGGAACAGTTCGCCGCACTCCTGCAGGGGCCGGAGGCCCGTGAAGCCATGATGGCGTTCATGCAACGCCGCAAACCTGATTTCTCAAAGTTCTGAAAGAGATCTAAAAGACCGGCTGGGGATAAGAATGTTCGCAAGGCGGGAGATCAACGTCCACTCGAAACACAGCACCGATCGTAACGAACGAGAAGTTCTCAGGCGGCGCCAGCGTTGCCAAAACGTTGTCAAGAACCAGGCCTCCTGAGAATTTGACCTGCCTTGAGACGCATCATAAAATCAAAGATGCCGGTTTGCCGACCGGTCGTCGCACTTGCTGCCCCCTCGTTCAACGGCAGGACAGCTGACTCTGGATCAGCATATCGGGGTTCGAATCCCTGGGGGGCAGCCAAATATCCTCTGCATTTTCCTTGGCTTGCAGTCTGCTAGTTACTTCTGTCTCTTCCATTTCCTTTGCGTGTGCGCCTGGTGTGCGTCTGTGGCCGTCACTTTTTTAGGGGTTCTGTCGAGAGTATCAATCCAGGTTACGTTTTCTCCCGGAATCAGATGACCGTACACATCAATTGTCATCTGAATGCTGCGGTGGCCCATCTGCTTCTGAACGTAGGCGGGAGAGATGCCGGCCTGAATCAATAGAGAGCCGAAGGTGTGGCGCAGGTCGTGAAAGCGGAATTTCCGGAGCCCGGCTTGTTCTAACGCTGGTTCCATATACCGCGGTCCGATGTTGTCCGGGCAGATTGGAGTCCCGGCTTCCGACGGGAATACCAACTCATTCGGCAAGGTCCGCATTGCGATGGAGAAGAGACTCAAGGGGCCGCTACCAAAGCACAAGAAGTCATATTAGTACACTAGCCCCTTGACAAGGCATGGTACACAAAGGGAAAAGCCCCTGACCACGAATGATGATCCGGTTGGGTTAGCGCGGATTTTGGCAACTGAGAATTTTTAGTGAGCCACTAAAACAGAGTGCGCTGTGCCGAAGATTCTTCCACAGCACTTGATTCTTCCGCGCACTCCGGCCCGTCATTCTCGACCTTGTTAACCGCTGCGCTAACGGGGTACACTCGCATGAGCCGCGCAGCGAACGGTTTAAGGAGATCAGCTACCTCTGCGGGATCAGTAACGCCTGGATCGAGCCAAAGATCGTAAGCATCTGGGCTCAGGATGACCGGCATCCTGTGGTGCATATCTTTCAAGAGCGCGTTGGCCTGGGTGGTGAGGATCGTACAGGATTCAATTACCTTGCCTCCGGGGTCTTTCCACCTGTCCCAGAGACCTGCAAATGCAAACAGCCCATCATCGGCCATGCCAATGTTGTAAGGCTGCTTTTTCTTTGGGCCGATCCGCTTCCACTCGTAAAAGCCATCGGCCGGTATGAGGCACCGGCGCTTTCTCATAGATTCCCGAAAGGCCGGCTTCCCAGCAGCGGTTTCCGACACGGCGTTGATTGCCTTCACTCCGATTGACATATCTTTTGCCCAGTATGGAATCAGCCCCCAGCGCATCAGTCCGAAGATGCGCTTCGGCGCCCTCCGGTCCTGGCGTATCGTTGCGACTTCCTGTGTGGGCGCAACATTCCATCGTGCTGCCCAATCGATGTCTTCAGCGGGAAGATTGAAGTATTCGCTTAGCCAGCGCTCTTTCGCCGTCAACCTGTAACGTCCGCACATTGGTCACTTCTTCCGCTTTACAACAGAAATCGAATCTTTGAGCGCCGCGGCAATGTCGGCATCGCCGGTCAGAATATGCGCTGGCTTCGGCATGTGCGATTGCTGCCCTAACCACGCCTGCACTTCTGCGGGATCGGCAACGGTAAATCGTCCTTTCCGTTTCACCGGCATTCCTTGTTTGGCCCAGGTCTGCGCAGACGCCGGGCTAGTACCCAGAAACTTAGCAATCGCCGTCCAGCCTTTGAGGACCGATGCTTGAACTGCCTTCTTCTTTGCCAAGGGGGAAAGTCTCCTAAGCTCACTGGCAAACAAATATTCCCAGATTTCTCAGTTAGTTAGCCCAAACGGGAAAATCACGTATTGACAGCCGTGCAACCCACATTTTATCGTGTTTCTTAATAGCGAATATATAGCGAATCTGGCTGCCCAGCCATGTCCTCCCTTGCCGTAATCCGCGCTCAAGTCGAACGCCGTATTCCTGGCGCTCTCACCATCTACGCACGCTCAATCCTGGAGGTCTTTTCGACCGGCATTGCTGTGGTTGACCGTCAAACGGGCGGCATTCCCAAGGGAGCACTTACGCAATTATGTGCTCCGGCAGGAATCACTTCGGGCAGGACAACGCTGCTGTTGTCTCTGCTGGCGCAGGTAACGAACAAGAAGGAAGAGTTCTGTGCCGTTGTGGATGCTTCGGATTGTTTCGACCCTGAATCTGATTTGGCAATGGGAGTTTGTCTCTCGCGTCTTCTTTGGGCCAGGTGCAGCGGTCATGGCATGAAGGCGGTGGAACAAGCATTCACGGTTGCCGACATCCTGATACAGAACGGCGGCTTTGGAGTAATCGCCCTCGATCTGGGCAATGTCGAGGAAAAGCTGATCAGAAAAATCCCGTTAACATCATGGTTCCGTTTTGCCCGCGTTATGGAAAAGTCGCCGACCGCGTTAGTCATCTTGCTGACCCATTCAGCAGCCCAGAGCTGTGCAGCTCTCACACTGAACTTTGATACTGCAACGGCAGAATGGTCAGG
>JBGPZS010000375.1:0-4504 GCA_041493865.1 Terriglobia bacterium | reverse complement strand
GGGAACCAGCCTGGTGATTGTTGCGCCGCTGGGACAGTACGATCCCAACCTGCTGATCAACATTGGCGCCAATCGCTGGGCCTTTAAGCCGGAGATTGGTGTCTCACGCACGCTGCGGTCCTGGATGCTGGAACTGGATCTAGGGGGCTGGTTCTTTATGCAGAACTCCAACTTTGTTCACGGTCAAGTGCGCGAGCAGGCCCCGATCGGCTCCGTGCAGGCGCACGTCAGTTATACCTTCCGCCCCGGGCTCTGGCTGGCCCTTGATGGCACTTACTACACCGGCGGACGGACCC
Source organism: Terriglobia bacterium (assembly GCA_041493865.1). Classification (GTDB taxonomy): domain Bacteria; phylum Acidobacteriota; class Terriglobia; order Terriglobales; family Acidobacteriaceae; genus Angelobacter. The sequence goes on along the minus strand of JBGPZS010000375.1, from coordinate 4,208 downwards.
ATCTGGACGGAGTCCGCGGCAATGATCTGCAACAGAATTCACGGCTGGGCGCGACCCTGGCATTGCCACTGCCGCACTCGCAATCACTGAAGCTTGCTTTTAACAAAGGAGCCAGCATCCGCGTGGGTGGCGACTTCACAACCTTGAGCGCCACGTATCAACTGCGCTGGTTTACGCGCAAGTGAAATTGCCGGTGGCGCCCAAAGTGCGGTTGACCTTTCGCACCCAGATCAATGTCCCCGCATCACCCACACCAACACCGCGATGCCGACGACGATCCGGTAAATGGCGAACGGCGTGAAACCTCGTTGCCGCACCCAGTTCATGAACCACGCCACCACGGCCAGGGCCACGATGAACGAGACCACGAAGCCGATGAGCAGCACGGCCCACTCATGGCCGTCGATCGGCATGCGGCCCAGGGCTTCACCGTGTTTGGGATGAAAGGTCTTGAGCAGGTCATATCCCGTCGCCGCGATCATGGTGGGCATGGAGAGGAAAAAAGAAAATTCGAGCGCCGCGGTACGCGACATACCGGCAACCTGTCCGGCGGCGATGGTCGCCATGGAGCGTGATGTGCCAGGAAAGACCGCTGAAGCCACCTGGCAGATACCGATCCAGACGGCCTGAAAGATGGAGACATCTTCCATGCGTTCCGTCATGTGGCGGCCAACGCTGCGCGCGCTGCCGAAATGTGCGTCAACGATCCACATGACAATGCCGCCCACGAGCAGCGAGACGCCCATCACCGTCAGGCTTTCCAGATGCTTGCCGATCACCTTGGTCAGCAGCAGTGACGGCACGGCCGTGCAGATAAACGCGATCAGCACCAGGGTAAGTGGATGCGTGAGCGCGGTGTCGTTGTCATTACTTGATCGAGAGGGCCTAATTACGTGTTGAAAGGCGGCCAGCCACGCGGGAAGACAGAACAAGCAGAAGGGAAGCCAAAATAGCAGCACCAGAAGGCCAATCGCCCCTGATTGAACTGTGTCCAGAATTCGGGCGATGCGTGAGCGGAAGTAGATGGGCAGGCAGAGGATGGCGCCCAACTGGATCACGATGGTGTACATTTTCCAGAACGGATCGTCGAGGTGGATGTGGAGCAGCGCCTCTGCGATCCGCAGGTGGGCCGTGGAGCTGACCGGCAAAAATTCCGTGAGACCTTCGACGATGCCTAGAAAGAAAGAGAGCAGGTAATCGTGCAAAACTCCTCCGTGATTTTATCGGGCTGAGGTCTTATCTTGCGGAACGTGCCGTGTCCGGGACATACGTGGGAATGCCTTGTTGCAGCGCATAGAGCAACTCCGTGGCGCGCGGCTTCCAGTCGTCGTCAGGATACTTGGCGGCAATTTCCTGGGCCAGTTCCATGGCTTTTCTCTTGGCTTTTTCGCTCTTGTCCTGCTCGCGGTCAGCGCGGTACATCTCCACCAGCGCGCCCTGGCGCCAGGCGGCGTTGAAGAGCGCCTCCGCGGTCTTGGGTGACTGCGGATGCTCGCGCGCGTACTTTTCATATATCTCCGACTCTTTTTCCGGACACTTGGTCTCTCCTCGCCAGGTGCCGCAGAGCTTGTTGTCGATCAGGTTGAACGCGGCCATATCTGCCCATTTGCTATGAGGAAATTTCTTCATCACCAGCTTCAGATTTTCGTCGTCCATGGGCACGCGCAGGTTCGGGTCCATCTCGCGGGAGGAGGGCCGCCTGCGCACGTCGGCTTTTTCCAGTTGCCAGAGGATGTCGGCGGAACGCCACAGGGCTTCTCCAGCCAGCGGTGAAGCGGGAAAGTATTCATAAAGCCGATAGTAAAGCCGTCTGGCGTCATCTGCCGCATTTTTGCGCCCTCCGCGCTGCTCCGCCTGGTTTTCAGAATCCACGGCTTCGCCGTAAATAATCTGGTCGCCGTTGGGCGTGGAAGTGGTGATGACGGCGTTGCTGGGGACCCAGCCGCTGATTTCGCGCGCCGTCTGCCGTTCCACGTCCACGTCCACCACTGCCAGCAGGTGCGACCATGGCTTCTTATCGACCACGGTGTGGTCCATGAGAAAAATATCGCGCCCGCGCGTGACGCGGCCCAGCTTCTGCGCGCCGGCATCAGGCGAAACATAGAGCGTCACCTCACTGATGACCGTGCCGTGTTCCTTGTCGCCGGCAAAGGCCGTGGCCGAAACCGCGATCAACAGCGCCAGCAGAAATTCTTTATGTTTCAACATGGTTCTTCTCACAAAATTCAGTCCGGTTGCGGTCCATATAGCGTGATCTTCTGCTCCAGTTTGTACAAAAGACCAAGCGCGCGCGGCTTCCAATCCCCCTGCGGGTACTTGCTCTGGATTTCCTGGGTCAGCGCGGCGGCCTTCTTGCGTGCGGCTTCGCTCTTATCGCGGTCGTTGCTGATGCGATGAATGTCCACCAGGGCGGCCTGGCGCCAGGCTGCGTCAAATAACGCCTCCGCGGCCTTGGGAGATTGCGGGTGCTCATGGGCGTACTGTTCATACAACGCAGATTCCTTCTGCGGACAATCGGCCATCCCGCGCCATTCCGGGCACATTTTGCTTTCCAGCAGATCAAACGCCGCCAGCTCAGCCTGTTTCGACTGCGGAAATTTGGCGATGACTTCTTGCAGATATTTTTCTTCCGGTTGTTTCCCCGAACGGAAGTCGGCTTTCGCCAGTTGCCAGCGGATGTCCGCCGCACGCCACAGGGCCTCCGCCGCCAGCGGTGATCCGGGGAAGAGTTCAGGCATGCGGGAATACAGGCGAAGCGCGTCTTGGGCGGCGCCTTTACGTCCGCCGCGCTCTTCCGCCTGGCGCTCGGAGTCCACGGCCTGGCCGAATATGATCTGGTCGCCATTGCCGGTGGAGGCGCTGATCACTGCTTTGCCGGCCAGCCAGCCGGTGACTTCTTTGGAAACCTGCTGCTGGTCCGCCGCCATCGACACCTTCATCCATGGCTGGCCGTCAGCGTTGGTCCTCTCCAGGATGGCGAGGCTGGTGCCGCGCCCCACCTGGGACAGCGTCTGCGCGTTCGCACCGGCCGAGGCGTACAAAATTTCATCGCGAATCAGGGTTGCGTGCTCCTGATCGGCCGCGAAAGCGACCGCTGCGAAAAGAGCCAGCAGGAGTGACAATCCCGGATTTTTCCAGCGCTTCACTATCATTTACCTTACACGGTTTGTAGGAGCATGTCAGAAAAAAGCTGTGGTTCAATGTTGCCGCCGGTCAATACAGCCACGGTCCTGGCCGATGCCGGCAGTTCTTCCGTGTGGAACATTGCCGCCGCGGTGGTCACCGCGCCGCTAGGCTCGGCCAGTAGGCGCGCGGAAAACAGCAGCCGCCGCATGGCCCGCCGGATTTCGTCTTCGGTTACGGTCACAATGCCGTCCACGTACTTGCGTATGTGCTCAAAGTTGATTTCGCCGATGCTTTGCGAACGCAGGCCGTCCGCGGCGGTGCGCGCCGCGCTCTCACCCGAAATGGATTGTATCTTGCCCGCGCGCAGACTGGCCTGTGCGTCGGCGGCAAATTCCGGCTCCACGCCGATGACTTTTGCTTTCGAGTTAGATTCCTTGATGGCCGTGGAGATGCCGCTGATAAATCCGCCACCGCCGATCGGCACAAGGACCAACTCAACGTCAGCCATGTCCTCCAGAATTTCCAACCCGGCTGTGCCCTGGCCGGCGATGATCTTTTCATCGTTGTACGGCGGCACAGGAACAAGCCCGCGTTCTTTTTCGAGTTCTTCCGCCTTGTTGATGCGATCTTCGCTCGTTGGGCCAACCAGCACAACCTCGGCTCCCAGCGCGCGTGTCGCGTCCAGCTTGACTTTAGGCGCAGTGTTGGGCATCACGATGGTCGCTTTCACGCCCAGAGCGCGGGCGGCAAAAGCCACGCCCTGCGCATGATTGCCGCTGGAATGCGCCACCACGCCGCGTGCCCGCTGCTCCGAGGTGAGCGATGAAATTTTGTTGTAGGCCCCGCGCAGCTTGAATGAGCCAATGGGTTGTAGATTCTCCGGCTTGATGAAGATCTGCCGGTCGTCAGAAAGCCTGCACAGAACCAGCGGCGTGCGTACGGCAACGTTGCGGAGCAGGGAACGGGCGTGTTGAATGTCTTTGAGGGTAACCATAGAAGATTTGAAGTCGCAGTATCTATGTTAAATGAGGCCGCAGGAGATTGGTTCCGGGATGGGTGAACTTCGCCTATTCTCGCTTTTC
>JBGPZS010000487.1:0-3446 GCA_041493865.1 Terriglobia bacterium | reverse complement strand
ACCAGGCAAAATACTCTGAGGCGCTGCGCACCTACGAATCCGCGCTGCAGTACGTGGAGAAGTCGGGAGCGGAAGCATGGACGGGAACGTGGCGGCAGTTTACCTTGCTGAACCTGGCAACACTCTACCAGCGGCTGGGCAACGACCAGCGCGCCATCGGCATTTACAACGACATTCTGGACCATCCGCAGAACATCTCGTCACGCGACAAAGGCCATATCTGCGCCAATTTAGGAGCGCTTTATCGCCATCTGGGCGATGCAGAGATGGCGCTCAAGAGCTATCACGACGCAGAACACTTTTTCGGCATTGAAAAGGACACGGATGGCGAACTGGGAGTGAAGAAGAACCGGGGCATCGTATACCTGCGGCTGCTCAAACAATTCCCGAATGCGCGCGATACCTTTGCCGCAACCCGCGCGCTGGCTGAGAAAACAAAGAACCAGCGTGAAGCCATGCAGGCCTCGCTCTATCACGGTGAAGCGCTGTATCGCATGCACAAACTTGCGGAAGCGGAAAAAGAATTCATTGCCGTGCTGGCCGCTGCCGAACAGCTTGGCGCGGTGGAAGAGCAGTGGAAAGCGGAGTACAAGATGGGGGAGGTCGCGCTCGAGTATGGCCGGCGCGACGCCGCGGAGGCCAGGTTTCGCGATGCCGTCCGGCGGATCGAAAGCATGCGCGCGCAACTGCAGCTCTCCCGCCTGAAGTCGGAATTTCTCGCCGACAAGCGCGACGTCTACGATGCCCTGGTCAAACTTCTGCTGGAGCGCAACGATGCCGCTTCTGCTTTTGAGTTCATGGAGCGCAGCCGCGCCCGCGTCTTCCAGGACAGGTTCTTTGGCGGCAAGCTTTCGCCCGACGCTCTTACTCTACACTCCATCCAGGGGCGTTTGGGTCCGCAGACCGCGCTCATTGAATTCTGGGTGGGCACGGAAGGCCTGGCCGTGGTCTGGGTAACGCGCGAATCGGCGGGCATCACGCAAAGCCATTTCTCCGTCGCCGAGATGGACGCGTTTCAGCGCTTCGTCGCCGGGCTTCCTGACTATCTCAGCGATGATTGGCAGATGGATTTTCATAAAATCAGCACCGTACTGCTCCACGACATTGCTCCAATCACTCAAGACCGTTACTCACACGTGCTGATCGTCCCTGACGGTTTCCTCAGCCTGCTGCCGTTCGAACTCTTGTCTACGGCTTCAGGACAACCGCTGCTCGAAAGCCGCGACGTTACCTATCTGCCCAGCGCGGTGCTGTTGTTGCGTGGCGCGCTCCAGAACGCTTCCGCCACCAGGTTTCCATGGCAGCAGCAGCTTGTTGGCTTTGGCGATCCCGCAGTGGTCGGCAGTGGCGAGAGTTCGCTCACCAGCGCTCCTCGCGGCGAAGCCACAAGAACTCTGCCTGCTTCCGGCGAAGAACTCCGTACGATTGCCCGCATGAGCGCCGGCCGTACAAAGCTGTTTCTTGGCCCAGAAGACCGCAAGCGCAGCTTCTTTGCGTCCGCGCGCTCGGGCGCAGCCCTGCTCCATGTAAGCACGCACGCCGTTGCTGACATGGACGACCCGGAGCGCTCACGGCTCCTGTTCTCTCCCGACGAACCGGGTGAGCCCAACAATTATCTTTTTCTCAAAGAGCTTTACGAGCTCGATCTTCGCGGCATGAGCCTGGCCACGCTTTCCGCCTGCGACACCGAGCGCGGACGCCTCGTTCCCGGAGAAGGCGTTCAGGCCTTCAGCCGGGCGCTGCTTGCCGCCGGCTCGCGTTCCGCCCTCACCACCTTGTGGCGCGTTCCCGACCAGCCGACTTCAGAATTCATGCAGCACTTTTATTACTACCTGCTCAAGCAGCACAAATCGAAAGCTGAGGCCCTGCGCCTGACAAAGCTTGAATTTATGCGTTCGGGAACATCGCTCAGCCATCCGCGTTACTGGGCCGCGTTCGTCCTCAATGGCGATGGCGCCGAGCCGGTTCCCAGATTCATTCCCTGGCAGTTGCTGGCGATCCCTCTACCTCTGGTTGCGCTGGCAGCGTTTATCTATCTCCGCGTGCGAAAGAAAAAAAGCGCCGCCGTGCCCGCATAGCTAAAAAAAACGCGTCGCACGATGTCATTCGAACACCGTGCGATCGCGAAACCCGTTTCGCTAATTTTCCCGGCCCTCATTTACTTGATCTTAAAATTTCCTCCGCTCGAGTCCGCCACTGCGTTGCCTGATGCATCCAGCGCGGTCACTTTCCAGTTGAGCGGTTTGCCGGAAAATATGTTCGCCTTCATCTCCGGCGTTACTGCCAGTACGTTTTGTGTCGACTTGGCGCTGGCCAGGGTCACATTGGCCACGTCTTTCAGTTCCACCAGGTAGCTGCCGGCGCCCGGCACCGCGTCCCAGCGAAACTCTACAGGCGCCTGGGCCAGATCGCCCACCGGACCCACAAGGTGGATCGCGCCGCTGCGGAAAGCGCTATTGCCGTAGTTGCCTCCGCCGATCTTTGACGGGCCTTCAGAATTTGTGCCGCGGTAGAGTGAGATTCCCAGGGCCAGCACCACTACCAGCGCCGCCGCTCCAGCAAGGTAGGGCACTCTGAACATCGCGCGCCAGAAGGGGACGCGGGCAACAGCCTGCTTCGTCACCGGAGCGTTCTGATTGCGCTCCAAGCGGGCGGCGATCCAGGCCACGGCCGCGCCTTCGCTGGCCGAGGGGACAGATGCTTCAAAGCTCTTCAGCATCGCAAGCTCAGTCTGGCAGTGCGCGCACTCGGCCAGATGGGCCGCGGCCTTGGGATCGCCTGACGCGTTTTCCGTCATCTTCTCCAGCTTTTCCAGGGGAAGGCAATCTTTGGTGGCGGAAGCTGCATCGTGCCACAGTTGAGTTTTTGTGTTGTCGGCCATGGTGCATCTCCTCAGTGCGGACCCTGCTTCGAACTCCAGCGGACCCCTTTAAGCTCTTGCCTTCCAGCGTTTTGCTGCCCGGTCAAGTTTTCTTTTGGCGCTGACCAGATAAGCTTTCGCGCCGCTGGCGTTACTCAGGTTGAGCATCCGGGTGATCACATCCAGCGGAAGCTCCTGGGCAAAGTGCATGGTAAAAACGGCTTTCTCGGTCTCTTCCAGTGTTTCATTGATTAGTTGGCGCGCGATGTCCGACTGTTGCTTCCGCTCCACCGATGCCAGCGGACTGTCGGATGCCACGTCCGGCAGCGTCTCCATTACCAGTTCGTCCGAATCCATTTGCGGGGCGTTGGCGCGCGACCTGACTGCATTGAGACAGTGGTTGCGGGTGATGGAGTACAACCAGGTGGAAAACTTGGATTGTCCTTTGAAGTACGAGAGGTTCTGGTAGGCCTTTACGCAGATCTCCTGGGCCAGGTCGGCCGCCGACTCACGGTCACCCGTGGTTGACAGACACCAGCGTGCCACCTTGACGTGATGACGGCGGAAGAGCTCATTCAGGTACTGT
>JBGPZS010000396.1:0-4317 GCA_041493865.1 Terriglobia bacterium | reverse complement strand
GCAAGACGTCGCTGATGTATTCGTAGCGCCATACATTCAGAGAGCCAGGTTCCCGAAGCGGGCGCAGCTGAAGTCCCCCGGTATACGTTGGCAATCCAGGCGACGAGAGGGCCTCGACATCGTGATGCGCCAGAGGCGCGGCGGCTCATCGCCCGTGGTCCAGCAAGCGGCAGTGGTCCTGTTGAGCGCCGGTTCGTTGAGCAACCGCCATCGGTGAAAGCTCGTGTCCCTTGGGAGCGCCAGCGGACGTCACGAAGGCTGTCGGCCCACATCCGCTTGCAGCCGCCGGCGCCCGGCCCGAATCGTGGAGGGCCGAGGCTGAAAACAATACGTTCGACTCGATGGTTCAGACGAGTATCTTGAGTGGAACACCGTCGCGAAACGCATAACTGTTGCGAAACCCTTTGCTCAAGCAATCGCAAGAGGCGTGTTCCGTATGATAGAGTTTCGGCGGCGAGCAGGGAGGCGGCCATGGTGGAAGCTCAGGTAACCTGGACAGATGGCAAGCGGTTTGTGGGCAATGCCAGCAGCGGCCACGCCATTGTGATTGACTCTGACCGCCAACGCAACACCGCTGCGGGCCCCATGGAGATGGTATTGATCGGCCTGTGCGCCTGCACTGCCTCAGATGTTGTCAGCATCCTGGGCAAGAAGCGCGAGCCCTTTTCCGGCGTGCATGTCCATGCGGAGGCGGAGCGGGCCACCGAAGCTCCGACAGTCTATACATCCATCAAGCTGATCTATACGATTACCGGCCAGGTCACACGAAAAGCCGCCGAGGATGCTGTCCGGCTTTCTGAAGAGAAGTATTGCTCGGTTTCCGCGATGCTGAAGTCCACAGTACGGATTACAACCGAGGTACATTTGCCCGAGGCGGCAGGCAAAAAATGAAGCCTTGCCGGTATGGAAAGAATCTCATATAGCAAGGGGAGAGGAGCTCAATGTCGCAAAAGAAGGTTGTGGTTTACAGCCAGCCCGGTTGACCGCCATGCTCATGGGCTGAGGCCTACCTTTCGGAGAAAGGGATCGAATTTCAAGTGAAAGACGTTAGTTCCGACCAGCAGGCGGTTTTTGAGCTGGTGCGGACCTACAAGAGTCGCTCCACCCCAACCATTGTCGTCGGCGAAAAAGTCATGATCGGTTTTGATCCTGAACGCCTGGACCAGATGCTTGCCGAATGAGCCAGCAATCCAGCAGTCGATAAGCCCCGCGCCGGAGCATCAACATCCCTGGCGGGGCTATTTCTTTATCGCCACTGCGACCCTCTGCTGGGGCGCTGCCGTGGCCTTCGGCAAGGCCATTTTCAACGGCAGGCTTTTCGCCGGCGATGCTTTGATCTCTCCCATGGTCCTGACACAGGCCCGGACGAGTTTTACCGTGCTGGTGCTTGCCCCGTTCCTGTTATTGCGATTTGGCGGCCGCATCTTCAGGACCAGCCGGAGAGACCTGACTCTCTGCGCTCTGGTGGGCACCCTGGGTGTCGCCTGCTCAAATTATTTCTACTATCTGGCCGTGCAGCGGTCGACCATTTCACTGGCGATCACCGTGCAGTACACCGCTCCCATATGGGTCCTGGTTTATATGGCTGTGTCGGGAGGGGAGCGGGCCACAGTGCAGAAGATCACAGCTGCGCTGGTCGCCATGATAGGCGCCGGGCTGACGATCGGAGTACTCCAATCCAACGTTCAGGTCAATGTCATGGGCGTTGCCGCGGCGCTGGTCGCTTCTTTTGGATATGCCTTCTATAACATTGCCGGCCGGGGGCTGGTGACGCGCAATCACCCGTTCACCGTCATGTTTTACGTGTTGCTCAGTTCCGCGCTCATGTGGCTGGTGGTGAACCCGCCCTGGCGGCTGGTGGCGCCGCATTACAGCCGCAAACAATGGGAGTTCCTGTTCGTCTTCGCCGGTCTCTCCATGGTCCTGCCTTACATGCTCAGCCTGAGCGGATTGAAATACCTGGATCCCACGCGCGCCGTTATCACCAGTTGCCTGGAACCGGTCTTTGCGATTCTATTCTCCGTGCTTTTTATCGGCGAGACTTTGCGTACCCTGCAGGTAGTGGGAATCGTGGCCGTGCTGGTGGCAACGGTGATGGTCCAGATCAAGCCGCGGTCAGTTCCGCTTCCTGAAGTAGTCTGAAACGCAAGAAAGGCGGCCTTTTCAGGCCGCCCCCTCGCGTTCAGTGTCAGGAAGTTCTCAGTAGTACGGCGTCTGGTTCTGCCATGACAGCCGCTGGATCTTAGGCGGGTCGAAATTGGCCGACTTCAGTCCGCCCAGGGCCAGGCTGGTGGAAGGGAACCAGGGCGGTGCGAAGTTGCCGTTCGCGAAGCGCACATCAAACAGCACGTTCCGCGTAATGGTGTTGATGTTCTTGATGTTGTTTTGAATGCGGCCGCCCACGATCGTGAGCGTGGTGATCTGCGCGTTGGGGTTGGTCAGACCGCCGGCACCGCCCGCTGAAATTGTCGCCAGCGACGCGTCAATTTCCATATTGCCGTCAAACTTGCCGGTCTTGGGATTGATCTGCTTATCGTTCAGGATGATATCGCCATTGGCGGTGAAAATTCCCAGTGCCTGACCGTGGTCGTTTCCGGGAATCAATGAGTCAGCCGGTGTGCTGCCGTTGGCGGTGAGCGTAACCGGCGGTGACTTATAGAGCAAATCGCCAGTGAGACTTACGTTTTTGGCCGCGGTGATGGTGAGCGCGGTGCCGTCGTTGATTGCAGCAGAACCCTGGCCCGGTCCGGAGAGCCCGGTGATGTTTCCGTCGACATAGAGCATGGTGTCATAGCCCAGGTTGGCGCCGGTGGCCGGATCAACCATCGTAGGCACACCGGAGATCGTGGGTTGCGCAGAGCCGTTAACCGAAACTGACGTGGTCCCGTTCGGGTACTTAGGCAGGACTGGTGTCGGATCAATGGTGATCGTTGTGGTAGTGCTGCCCTGGGTAATCTGGTAAGTTTGTCCAGCCGCACCTGATGGGGTGAGGGTTACGTTGGCGTCTCCTTCCACCATGATGCCGCCGCCAGTAAAGGTCGGGACTCCGCTGGCATTCGAAACGGGCATAAACACTCCCGTTGCAGGCTTGCCGGAACTCGGATACGAGTTGCCCCTGGCGTCACGCAGAGTAGTGTTCAATTCACTCTGTGAGGGTTGTCCGCCCGTACCTTTTCCGTCCAGGACGGCGCGCTGCTGGTTAAAGTCATTGGTGGGCAGGGGTACGGTAGGTTGTCCCAGGTCCAGACCTTTCTGGAACGTAGGCGAGATACCGTTGCCGGAGGGGCCCGCTACCTGCTGGCAGCTACCGTTCTGATATCCCTCTTTGGCGCCCGCGCTGCCAACTTTGTCCGTAAAAGTGTATTTGCCGGTTCCAAAGTTCCAGGCTCCGTTCGTGAACACGGGGCCTGAGATTGTGCCGGGAACAAGCGTGGAGCCGTCACAGATCGTGGAGTTATCAATGAACATGCCCCAGGCGGCAAAGCTGGTTTTGGAGCTGGCATTCACCACGTTAGCTACCAGCGTAATCTGGCCGCGATCAAACAGCGTGGCGTTCTCACCGCCTTTGGACTGGCCCTGAACCGTAATGGCGTAGTTGTATACGTAAGTGAATTGCGTGGTGTTGGGAGGCAGGTTGGTGCACGACCACGCCGGCTTTCCCACGCCGGGCGCTGGAGTTCCTATGACCGTGCAGCTCACTGGCGTCAGCTGAAACGACGAATTGGTGGGAAGCTTAAACTGGCCTGGCCATGAATTCGACGCCTGTCCCTGCCCGTAGCCGGTAAGCTGGGTAAAGCTAGAGAAATTCGTGTTGATATTACTCGCAATAGCGGCGTCGGTACCCGCGGGTATCGGCGCTGTGCCGGCAGCGAACACCGCCGGAAGTCCCGCGCCGGGCGCGAATTGATTGATCGCTGCCTGACGGACCACGTTCAACCCCGAATCAGCCGCGTAAAACGCGCCACGGAAGTTGCGGTAGTAGCCATTGATGAGCATGTCTGACCGGGCAGACCATGCCATGGTCAGCGTCAACCCTGTGAGCAGCATTAGAAGCAGCAGCGTGGTGATGAGGGCCACGCCGCGCTCGTCTTTCTTCGATCGCCGTCGTTTCGTCCTCAAAGCCGCTCAGCACGATCACCGGGACCGCCGGGGCGGATTTCTGGACGGCTCGGAAGGTATCGAGACCACGGCTGTCGGGAAGCTGCAAGTCGAGGAGAACGGCGTCGATCGTGCCACTGGTCAGGCGCTCCAGCGCCCCCGCCAGACACTCAACGTGCTCGACCTGAAACTCCGCCTGGCGGGCGTCGCCCAGGAACT
>JBGPZS010000143.1:0-8651 GCA_041493865.1 Terriglobia bacterium | reverse complement strand
TCGGCCTTCAACGCCTCTTCCAGGGCCTGCATCACTTTTGCGCGATTGCGGCGCTCGTCCATGTCAATGAAGTCGATCACGATGATGCCGCCCAAGTCGCGCAGGCGTATCTGCCGCACGATTTCCTTGATGGCGTCAATGTTGGTCTTGACGATGGTGTCTTCCAGCCGCGCCGTCTTGCCCACGTACTTGCCGGTATTGATGTCGATCGCGACCAGCGCTTCCGTCTGGTTGATCACGATGTACCCGCCGCTGCGCAGCCAGACTTTCGACTTGAGCGCTTTGTTGATTTCATCCGTGATGTTGAACTGCTCGAACAGCGGCGTGTCTTTGCTGTAGAGCTTCACGCGTTTGACCAGCGAAGGCTGGAAGCGGCTGACAAAGCGCAGAATGCGTTCGTATTCCTGCTCGGTGTCGGCCCAGATGGCGGAAAAACTTCCGCTGACCTGGTCGCGCAGAATGCGCTCCACCAGATTCAGGTCATGATAGATGAGCGCCGGCGCCTTCGACGTGTCCGCGCGGCCCCGGATCTCATTCCATAAATTGATCAGGAAACGGATATCGTTGCGCAGGTCCTGTTCTTCCGCGCCCGCGGCCGCTGTGCGGACAATGAAGCCGCCTTGCGCGTCACCGCGCTCGCTCAACGCAATACGCTTCAGGCGATGGCGCTCCTCTTCGGACGCAATCTTGCGCGAAACCCCGGTGTGATGCACGGTGGGCATGTAAACCAGGTAGCGGCCGGGCAGCGCGATGTGGCTGGTAATGCGCGCGCCTTTTTTCGCGATCGGCTCTTTGGCAATCTGCACCAGGATTTCCTGGCCTTCTTTCAGCAAGTCGCTGATCGCCGGCATCGTCCGTGATGACTGATGACGCTGCGGACGCCCGCGCATGCGCCGTCCTGGAGGGCCGCGGCGGCCGCCACGACGGTCCTGCGGCCTGCGCTCTGTGCGTTGCTGGTAACCGGCAGTCGCCGGCGCGCGCTGTTCCGCGCTGGCCCCTTCCAGATCTTCAGGTTCTTCCGCGCCCTCTTCTTCTCCGCCTTCCGAATCTTCCTCCGCCAGACCGAAAGCCTCTTCCACTTCTTCCAACTCCTCCGGCTCCAGTCCCTCGGCCTCGTATTTTCCGGTAGCACGCTCGTTCACGTGCGCATCACGCACGGCCTCCATCAGTTCGCTGCCCATGGGGACCATCTGGTCGCCGGACTGGCCAAGGACCTCTTCCTCCAACTCTTCGAACTCGGAAAGCTCCAGGTCCTCCTGGAAGCTGGGAATCTCGCTTTCCTCTTCTTCGATCTCTTCTTCCTCAATCACGCCACGGCTCTCAAAGCCGCGGCTCTCGGAAGAAATGCCAGTGTGCGACAGCGGCTGTTGGCCTCCTGCAGGAGCTTCATCCGTAGGAGAAGGTGCGGAATGCGCGGCAGTTTCCTCGGCTTGCTCTTCCTCTTCTTCAGCTTCAGCCGCGCCGCCGCCAAAGACGCTGGCCACGTTCATGCTTTCAAATCGTTGCTCGTCCTTCGCTGCCGGCGGCCCCTGTTCTTCAACCCTGGCGCCAACTTCCGGAGCTTCGACTTCGGCCGTGGCCTCCACTGGCTTGCGACGATGGAAAACTGTGGGCGCGTCAACTCGTGCTTGCGCTTCTTCCTGCTGTTCGAACTGGCGCGGGATCGGTCCGGCGGATTCGACGTCTTGCCGGAAGCCACGCTCTTCCCGTTCCGGTATTGCCGATTCGATGCCAGAAGGTTCCGCGATAGCCGGTTCAACGACGGCTGGTCCAGGCTCTACTGTCTCCGTGGCTGTGCGCGCCGGCGGGGTCTTCTTGCCATACTTGGCCAGAGACTCTCCCGGCAGCACCCCACCGGAAAACGATCCGGTGGAAAACGCCGGCGCGTCCAGCGAGAACTCGGTAGATGGCTTGGGCCGCGGTTGCGAATCCGTCTTTACCGGGGCCTGGTGCGGCGTGGCAGCAGAGTGCGTTGCCTGCGGCTGGTACTTGGAAATCGATTCACCAGGCAACAGCACAGGTTCGGGCCGCTGCTGCTCGAATCTTTGTTCTGGCCGGCCTTCGTGCCGGGGTTCTGGCCGGCTGTCGTGACGTGGTTCAGGCCGATTTTCGTGGCGTGGCTCGGGCCTGCTTTCCGCTCGCGGCTCGCCACTCTCTTCCGGCGCTGCTTCAACGGGCCTTTCGCGGTCTCCCCGGTCCGTTGCTCCCGGATCATTCTGTCCGCGCTCGGCAAAGCGGTCCCGCCCGCCTCTTCCGCGGCGGCGCCGTCCGCGCCATTTGCGCGCGCCTTCCCGCTCCGGCTCCTGCGGGGCGGCGTTCTCAGCCGGTGCGCTTTCCGCCGTCTCTTGCGCTGCTTCGTCCTCTTCGTCTCCGGCCTCGACCGGCGGCATAATTTCCTGCGCCTCAATCGGCCCCCGGTGCCCTTCTACACTACGGCTCTCGATGATTGGCGCACTGCGCGAGCTTGCGACGGCCTCACCGATGGCATCGGCGTCTTCGTCTTCTGCCAGCAGAAAGTCGGAAACGTACAGGAACGCATCGCGCTCCAGCCCAACGTTCACGAATGCCGATTGCATGCCTGGCAGCACTCGCGTGACGCGTCCCTTGTAAATGGAGCCGGCCAGCGTGTATTCGTTTTCCCGCTCAAAATAGATTTCTGAAAGTTGGTCTTCTTCCACCACCGCCACCTTGGTTTCGTGCGGTGTGGAAGAGACAAATAGTTCTTTCGCCATGGATCTTCTCCGGTTTCTACCGGCAGGAAGAAGGCGCGGGAGGGTCCAGAAAAAAAGGTCAGGATACCGGCGCTTGCGGCGCCGGCGGACTGGCTTTCAGTGCTCGGAAATTCAATCTGATCTTATGCAGGAAATACAATACGGCGGCGGTGAGTAAAACTCTCCGGCCAACCTCTGCAATCTGCCTATGACTTGTTTGAAAAATCTGTGCACCTTTGCACTCCGGGTTTGTGGCCACACAACGTTTCCGCGGGGCCGTTCCCTGCCCGATAATGCTTTCTGATACTCTCCGGCTCCCCTTCAATCTGCTGCCGGCGCCCTCTTTTTAACGTCAGGGCGTAACGTTCAATCTTGAAAAATCTTGTTTCTTATCGCGCCACTTGACGCGGTTTCGATTCCTTCATCAGTTCACAAAGCGGCGCATTCGAATATTCATCACAATACCCAGCGCCAGAAACATGAACAACACTGACGAGCCGCCATAGCTCATCAGCGGCAAAGGAATACCGGTGACGGGCATAAACCCAACCACCATTCCGGCGTTTACCAGGATGTGGAAGAGCAAGACTGCTACCACACCCATTACCACAAAGCCGCCCGCGCTATCCGGCGCGGTCTGCGCATTATGGATCAAACGCATTAACACCATGAAGTATAACAGTAGTAAGGCCACTGCGCCCACAAAGCCGTGCTCTTCCGACCAGGCGGCAAAAATAAAATCGGTATGCGGCTCAGGCAGGAAAGACCCCTGTGTTTGCGAGCCTTTGCGCACTCCTTTGCCCCAAATGCCCCCCGATCCTACGGCAATCTTGGATTGCTCAAGTTGATACCCCGTCTTCTGCGAATCGGCCTCAGGATGCAGAAAACTGGTCAAGCGGTCTTTCTGATAGGGCTTGAGCTGATGCCAGACCGTCGGCATGAGCACGCCCGCAACCACCAGAACAATGGCCGCGTGCCGGACCTGGATCCCGCCCAGAAATAATCCCATGAGCGCCACTGGAACGTAGGTGAGGGCGGTCCCGAGGTCCGGCTGCTTCAGGACCAGAAGCATCGGTATTCCCGCGATCACGGCGGCCTTCACAATGTCAGAGAACGAAGCTTCACGGTCACCTTCCCCGCTGAAATACTTGGCCAGCATGAGAATCAGCACCAGCTTCACCCATTCTGAGGGCTGGAAGTGCTGTCCTCCGGGAAGCTGTATCCAGCGCCGCGCTCCCAGGTATTTCTTGCCTAGAAAGGTAACCGCCAGCAGCGATACAACGGAAGCTATGTAGAACCAGTGGGCATTCTCCAGAAGGACCTGGTAGTTGATGAGGCTTACGGCCAGCATCACGGCCAGGCCCGTCATGATCCAGTAGATCTGGCGTACGTGCGCGCCAGCAAATTTTGTGTTGTAAGTGGTGCTGTAGATCTCCAGGACACCAAGCGAGCAGATGATCAGCACAAAGCTAAGCAGCACCCAGTCAAAATCACGGAAAGTGATGAGCCGCCGCATCAGTCCGCTCCCGCGCGGCCTATTGTCAGTGGCAGCGCTGGTTTCTGCATCTGAGTTCTGCCAGCCCCGGTCCTGCCTACGCGAACCAACAATGTGCCACCATGCAGTTGGCTTTCGCTTTGCTCCGCTTCCTGGCCTGAACCTGCATGTGCCTCTGCCTCTTCGGGGTGGTTGTGGCCAATCGAGTCAGACTTGTTCCACACGCTTGCCATGGGCACCGACCCTGGATCGGCTTTGTCACTGAACAGCATGGGATTGTTGCGGATCCGCCGCTGCTTCTCCACGTATGCCTTGATGATCTGTGAGGTCAGCCGCGCCGCCAGCAGGCCGTGCTCGCCGCCTTCAAACAGCACGGCAACCACGATCTCAGGATTTCGCCGTGGCGTAACGCCTACAAACCAACTGTTATCGTTGAATTGCTTCGCGCTCCCACTCTTGCTCTTACGGAACGCATTGCTCACTACCTGTGCGCTGCCGGTTTTGCCGGCAAAATCCACACCCTGGATGTGGGCGCTGGGGGCCGTTCCTCCCGGATCCAGGACCCCGGCCATGGCATTGGTGATGGTGATCCAGTTCTGCGGGTCAATCGGCACGTGCACCGCATCGGGCGTCGACGGAGCGGCCGCATTCTTGTATTGCGGCGGCAACTGATCGGGATTGACAATATGCGGACGATAGAAGGTCCCGCCCATGCTGATTCCGCCGATGGTCCGCGCAAGCTGGATGGGACTCACCGTTACCGCTCCCTGTCCGATCCCGACCGAGATGACTTCACCCGCGTACCATTTCTGGCGGAACGTCTTCATCTTCCACTCTTCTGAAGGCATGATCCCGCTGACTTCATTTGGCAAATCGATACCGGTCTTCTTGCTCAGTCCCATGGCCGTCGCCCATTTAGCGATCTTCTCAATACCCAGTCTTTCGGCGAGGGTATAAAAGAAAACGTCACATGATTGCGTAATTCCCTTGGAAACGTCGGTACTGCCATGGACCGGCTTGTGGGCTGATTTCACCCAGCAATTGAAGTAGCGGCCGTAAAACACGCCACCGCCGGTACAGTTCACGCGCAGGTTTTGCGCCACGCCTTCCTGCAGGCCAGCCACTGACATCACGATCTTGAACACGGAACCCGGCGCCAATTGAGCCTGAATGGCTTTATTCAGCAACGGATGGTCGGGGTCATTGACCAACTGGTTCCACTCTTTCGCCGAAATACGCACCGCAAAGTCATTGGGATCGAAGACGGGCCGGCTCACCATGGCCAGGATCTCGCCGCTGCGCGGGTCCATGGCGACCACTGCGCCGTTCTTCCCTTCCATCGCCTGCTCTGCCGCCTTTTGAATATCAATATCTATCGTGAGCTTCAGCTTCTGGCCGGGAACCGCGGGGATGTTGGGATCGGACGGACGGCCCACTTCCTTGCCTTTGCTGTTGACCAGCACCCGGCGCGAACCGTCTTTGCCCATCAAAACGTCGTTGTATTGCAGCTCCACTCCGGACTGGCCCACAATGTCGCCGCGCCCATACAGTTCGAACTTGGGCGAGTTGAGCATGTCTTCGCTTACTTCACCCACGTAGCCGATGGCATGCGCCATAAAGCCGTCTTTCGGATACAGGCGGCGATGGATCATCAGCGTTTCCAGTTCGGGAAACTCGTCGCGATGGGACTCGATGAACGCGCGCTCGTCCGGAGTAATGTCGTCTTTGATGATGATAGGTTCGTAAGCCGCCTTGCGCGCCAGCTGGTAACGCCGGACCTTTTCGAGCACGTCTTCCACGGGAAGGTGCAGACCGTCGGCGATTTTTTGCGCGTCGGCGTTGAGGTCGCGCATCTGGTCGCGCAACAACAGCGCGGAGAAGGACGGATAGTTGTCGACGATCAGCTGCCCATCGCGATCATAAATCTTGCCGCGCGGCGCAAGGACGGGGACCTGGCGAATACGGTTCTGCTCGGAGCGCGTGACATATTCGTCATTCTTGCGGACTTGCAGACTCCACAGCCCGTAAGCAAGCACGATGAACACTGCCAGAATCACGTACTGGACGACTGTGAATTTTGTCTGCGGGATTTTTTCGTCGCGACCGATCATACCTTTTACGATCTGTTGCCGGGGCAACAAACCGGGAACCATTATTCCTTCTTGAGGTCCCTATTTAGAGTACCGCAATTTCGTGGCGCATGGCGTAAGACAAAGACCTCAATCAGTTACCGAAGGATTACATGCCATTTGACGAGCGCGCATCATCACTGATTTTGGAGCGAAGCGACCGAGAGTGTACAGGAAAGCGGCGAGGCCCGAGTGGCGCCGAGCCACAAGCGTCAGGAGCAGAAAACTGTCATGGCGAAACCATGCGTTCCAGCGGTTTTGGAGCGAAGCGACAGAATAACGACGCCTCAATTCCTGAGCTTCAACTTGTCCATCAATGCGAACAATACAACGGCAGCCAGACCGTTCACCAGCGCTGACAGCATCGTGTGGCCCCAGCCCCAGGCTTCGCTCCCGCCCACCAGTTGCAGACTGATCGCCATGTAAACGAAGCGGTGGATCAGCACAAAGGCAAAGGTCATCAGGAAGCGCGAGCCCGGATTCTCCACGTCAAGCTTCACTCCAATCGACGATCCCAGATAGCCGACGATGGTCTTGGCGATCCCAAACAGCCCGATGGGATGCCCGGTCCACGCGTCTTGCAGGGTGCCAATGAGCGCGCCGGTAATCATGCCGGGAATGGGCCGGCGGCGCGCGACGGCAAAAAAAATGGTCACCAGCAGCGGCAGGTCCAGTACGGTCAGGAACCGGATGCGCAAAAAGACCTGGAGAAAGATGGCCGCCAGCGGAATGCCAATGGAAACCGGCCAACTAAACCGGTGGACCTCGATCTCTTCGCGAGAGGTTAATGAAACGCCGGCGTTCATCGCGGTGGTTTCTCCGGTGTCGGCGTTGGGGTAGCTGCCGGCGGCACAGTTCCTGATTGATCAGATGCTTTTGGCTCGGAGGCTCCCGGTGAAGCCGACTCCGGGACCGTGGCCGGGGCGATGGCCTTCTTCGGCGTGGCTTTCGGCTTGGGCGGCGTTGGGGTAGCGGCCCCGCCAGCGCCGGCCGGAACCGAGCTGGCTGGGACTGGACCGGTTTGTCCTGAGCTTGCCGGTTTCTTGACTTCTGTCTCTGGTTTCTTTGGAGCTGGAGCCGTGGTTGCTGTGCCGGCAGCTGTGGCAGGTTGCTTTGCTGGACCGGTCACGTTGGTCACATTGCCAGGCTTCTGCTCCGCTCCCGTGCCTGTGGAAGGGTTGACCTTGGCTGGGGTGGGCGAGGGTTTGGCCGCAGGTGTGGCGGTTGCGGTTGCGCCGGTTGCAGTTGCTCCAGTTGTCGGACCGCCTGGACTCTTCGGCGCATTCGCATCCTGCTTGGGGATGCTGGGCAGTCTCTGCGCCAGGATGTCCGCGGCACGCATGGGCGACGGTCCAGCGGCGACGGTTGGCGCCTCTTCCGCCATCTTCGTCACCACCATCACTTCTTCCAACCGCCTGAGGTCCGCCGCCGGCTTGATCTTAATGATCAGGAAGGGATCGTTTTCCCGGTCCGCGGTAGCGTTGATTACGGTACCCACGGCGAATCCCTTGGGGTAAATGCGGTCACCACCGCTGGTAATGACGCGGTCACCGGCTTCAATTTTTTCGTCCGCCATGATGTCATTAATCTGTAGCTCTCCCTGGCTGGTGCCTTTCACGATGCCCTGTAAACGGGAACCTTCCAGAATCACTCCGGCGCCACTGTCATGATCGTTGATCAGCAAAACCTGCGCACTCAGCGGGAAAACGTCTTTGACCTTGCCCACAATGCCGTCAGGGGTAATCACCGCCATGTCCGCTTTGATGCCGTCATGCGAGCCCTTATCGATGATGATGACGCGCGATTGCTCGGTCCCGCTGGTGCCGATGACCTGCGCGGCAACAGTCCGGGAAATGAATCTTTGCCTGAACTCCAGCAGGGCCTGCAAGCGCCTGGCCTGCTCCGCATCCTGTTTAAGCCGGACCTGTTCCATCTGCAATCGCGCCACTTCATCCTGCAGCTCGCGGTTCTGCTTGCGCACGCCGCGAAGGTCCGCGTAATTATTCCATCCGTTGCGGAAGAAGTGCCCGGTAGAGACGAACATCTTTTCGATCGGGGTAAAGGCGGTCACGGTCCACACGCGGATCAAGCGGGTGCCGCCCCCCGCGTTCCCGGCCCGCGCGTTTTCCGGGCGTTTCACCTGTGTGGCCAGGGCGACCACCTGAATGAAAAGAACCGCCATCAGGGCCAGCGGATGCATGGCTTCGTCCAGCCGTAAGCCTTCCACGTAAGGCAGTTCAATACCGGCGTACCTGCCCTTGGGCATCTGCTTGGGATCGTACAAGCTCTGGAACGCTACGTACTTGGCCTTGGAGG
>JBGPZS010000245.1:0-6108 GCA_041493865.1 Terriglobia bacterium | reverse complement strand
GCCAGGCAATGCGCTCCACTAGCACTGTGGTCTTGCCTGTACCCGCGCCTGCCAGAACCAGCATTGGCCCAAGAGCGTGCTCGATTGCCTGTTTCTGCCGCGGATTGGGAGTGAAGTTTGCCACCGTAGTAAAGACTTGTCTCTATTATGCGAATCTAAGGCGAAGGGAGCAATGGCTAAATGGAATTAAGTTGAGGAAAACTGTTTTTTTCTTGTTGGTCAGCCTGCTTAAGCGCCTGCAGCCCGCTTCCATTTACCGACTCGACCGTTCCGCTTCCAGCGCCTTGCACACCTGCCTCGCCTGCCACAAATGGCGGCGGTCATGGGCTCCGATGATCAGCAGCCCCGTACCCACGGTGAAATGAAATATTCGGACGAAGGGATTCGTGAATCGGACATGGTTTAAATCCATCTTGCAGCTTTCCTTGATCAGCGACCGTATCTCGTCATGCGCCGCGACAAAGGCCTTCAAAACGTCCGCACCACTTTTGTGCGCCGCCGGCAGCGCTTTCTTCGGCGTCTTGAGCTTTCTCCTCGGCGGCGGCTCCATCGCACTGATAAACCATCGCCCAAACCAGCCCGGGTGTATCGGCCCGTGGCGGAGCACAGATTTCGCTTTGTCGCTGCGCGCGGCCGCTCGCAACGCGGCAGTATAGACAGTATTGATCCGCGCCAGGTGGTCCAGGCATTGCGCAACGCTCCACGCCGTGCCTCTGTCCGGCTGCCAGTTGAGGTCGTCCTCTGTGAGATCGGACACAAACTTACTGGCTTCCCGGTCAGTCTTGTCCAGTTCATCCATCACTGACTGCAGGTCCGCGGGAAGCGGTGGTTCTCTCATTTCGATTTTGCTGGTGGACATCTGCGCCTCGACACACCTTTATTCTTGCACACCTCGGCTGGCGCTGCAGGACGCTTTGACATGGAGGCTGGGCCCGGCCATGCAGCCAGATCAACCACCCCGGCTAGTCGCTGCTAGTTTCTACCTATACAATGCCGGTATCTAGAACATAGTTCGCAGACTAGTCATTAACTATTTTTGACTATAAATAAGAATGCTTGCAGGTGTATCCTGAGCTGTACAAGGAGCAAAAGCCATGAAGCCAGCTATTGTTTTAATATTAGTAACTGCACTTCTCTTAGTCGCGGGTTGTGGTTCAGACAACCAGATTACGTTCGGCAAGCCGGTTGGACCTTTTCTATTCACGGTGGGACAGACGTCAGACAATCTGTTCAGCTTTCACGGCTCGGATTCAGGAGCTATCTCTCCTATTGCGAGTGCAGCCACCGGCACCGCGCCCGCCGCGGTTGTGATGCAGGGATTTGATATTACTTCCTTCAACCTCTACATTGCCAATTCTGCCGCCAATAATGTAACTGTCCTCAGCCTGAACCCGGCGTCGGGAATGGCAGGTAACACCGGAATCACGCTCCCGGTTGGCTCGAACCCAATAGCTCTCGGGCTCCGGGACTCTTCCGGAATTGGTATCCCCAACACTCCACCGGACAGGGGCGCTCTCTATGTGCTCAACCAGGGCTCAAACAGCATCTCCGGCTTCAATATCACCGATACTGCGGGCCATATGACCGCGGTGCCGGGATCTCCGTTCACTACACAAGTAAACCCGCAAGCTCTGGCTGTTGTTACGGGAGGAACTTCTCCGGCAACCCTTGCTACCTTTGTCTATGTCGCCAACGGATCTCTAGGTAGTATCTCCGGGTTCAAAGCGAACGCCGACGGATCGCTCACCGAAGTGTCCGGTTCACCGTCCCTATCGCCAAGACAAGTGTCGGCATTCGGAGCCCTCGTTTGGAATTTTCTCGAGCAGTGAGTTTCTAAGCCGCTTCCAGTTCCGCCATCACCACTGCCACTGCGGCGAGGGCGGCCGTCTCCGTGCGCAGAATCGTGTGGCCCAGTGACGCAGGTTGCCATCCGGCGGCGGCGAACCCCTCCAGCTCTGCCTCTGACCATCCGCCTTCCGGCCCCAGGGCCAGCGCCAGCGGAGATGTGCAGCCACCGAGGGCCATTTTCAATGACACGCGTTCTTCCGCTTCAGAGAGCACAATGCGCCCTCTTTGCTCTTCCGCCACGGCCCTTTTCAGCGCGACCGGGTCAGCGATTTCCGGTGGCGCGATCCGTCTTGCCTGTTGCGCTGCTTCACGGGCAATTTTGCGCCAGCGCTCCACGCGCTTCATTGCGGCCTTTGCCAGGTGCTGCTCCGTGCGCTGGGCAACCACCGGGACAACGCTGCTCACTCCCAGCTCCGTCAGCTTCTCCAGCGCCCACTCCATGCGGTCAAATTTAAAAATAGAGAGATAAACCGCGACGTGCGGCAGGGCCGCGCTCTCAACTTCGGCGCCAAGCTGGAATTCAACTTGTTCCACGGTGGCTTCCACAATCGTTCCCCGGCGAAGAACGCCCTCCGCAGCCACATCGAATTGCTGTCCTGCTTTGGCCCGCAGCACGCGGAAAAGATGGTTTGCATTCGGCCCCAGCAGGTAAGCGCGATCGCCTTCCACGCGGTCGGCGATCCAGCGGCGGCGTGTCATACCTGCGCCAGCATCACGTAGGACGCGGCCGCCAGGCCCAGGTAGAGAATTCCCAGCAGCCGGCTCTGGAAGACCAGGGCCTCCAGCGTCGGGTATTGCGCCTGAAAGAAAGCTTCCGCCGCACTGAGCACGGAGAAGACGGCGCCGATAATAACCCAGCTCAGGTGGCCCCAGGGAAGAAAGTAGATCACGCCAAAGACCGCCCCCATGGCCAGAAAGAGCAGGCTGCGCATTTTCGCGCGCTTAAGGGCGTTGGCAGCTCGAAAGCGTTCCAGTTGGAGTTCCGCAAACCGTCGCGGCAGCAGCACGCGGATCACGCCGGCCAGACCGGCCACGATCACCACGAACCAGATGTAGTACTTACCCAAAGATATCTTTCACCTTTTCAAACAGGCTGCGGAGTTCAGGTTTGTTCTCAATGGTCTCGCCCAACTCGGACAGCAGCTCGCGCTGGCGCTTGGTCAGCTTATGCGGCGTTTGCACCCGGACTCTGATGTACATATCGCCCTTGCTGGAACTCTGCAACGCGGGAACGCCCTTGCCGCGCACGCGGAACGTTGTTCCTGACTGCGTTCCCTCCGGCACCTTGAGCTTGTGCTCGCCGCCATCCAGAGTTGGGATGATAATTTCCGCCCCCATGGCTGCCTGGCTGAATGAAATTGGCACCGAGCAATGCAGGTCCTTGCCTTCGCGCTCAAAGAAAGGATGCGGCTTCACCTGCAGCACCACGTAGAGATCGCCGGCCTGCCCGCCGTTGGGGCCGATATCACCCTGCTCCTGGTAGCGAATGCGCGTGCCGTCTTCCACGCCCGCCGGCACGTTCACGTCAATGACGTGTTCCTTCATCACGCGGGTTTCGCCCTTGCACTTGGCGCACGGATCGGAAATCACACGCCCCAGGCCCTGGCATGAAGGGCAAGTGCGCGCGACGCTGAACATTGCCTGTTGATACCGCACCTGGCCCCGGCCCGCGCACGTTGGACACGTGGAAGGTCCCTTGCCCGCCGCCGAACCGCTGCCTTTGCATAACTCGCAAGCTTCATAGCGCCGGACCTTGACCTGGGTCTTCTTTCCGAAAGCAGCTTCTTCGAAGGTCAGCGTAATGTCGGCGCGCGCGTCGCCGCCGCGCTGCGCCCGGGTGCGCCTTCCGCCGCCAACA
Organism: Terriglobia bacterium; assembly: GCA_041493865.1. Taxonomy (GTDB): domain Bacteria; phylum Acidobacteriota; class Terriglobia; order Terriglobales; family Acidobacteriaceae; genus Angelobacter. The sequence goes on along the minus strand of JBGPZS010000245.1, from coordinate 2,402 downwards.
TTCACGCCAAAGAAATCGCTGAAGATGTCGCCGAAAATGTCGCTGACATCGGCGAAGTTCGATGGATCAAACCCGCTAAATCCTCCGCCACCGTTCACCGCAGCGTGGCCGTACTGGTCATAGCGTGCGCGCTTCTCCGCATCCATCAGGACGCTATAAGCCTCGGTGCACTCCTTGAACTTCTCTTCCGCCGCGGAATTTCCGGGATTACGGTCCGGATGATATTGCATGGCGAGCTTCCGGTAGGCGCTCTTGATTTCCTGCTCCGTGGCCGTGCGGGTCACGCTCAGAGTTTCGTAGTAATCGCGTTTTGCGTGCGTTGCCAAATTGTCCTCAATCAAAATCTATTCTTATCAAGATGACTTAGCGTTCGGCCCCGACTCGCTGTATTTGTCCGCATGCGTGGTGAGCCCGGCTTGCGCGGCGAACCGCGCCATTAAGAGCGCAAACAAATGCCGGCTCAGGCATTGCTCCGCAGCGGTTTGGAGCGCAGCGACAAAATAGTCAGACCTTCTTTGCCACCTTCACCATGGCCGGCCGCAGCAACCGCCCTTTGATGCGATAGCCGGGCTGCAGCTCTTCCAGCACATGATGGTCCGGCGCTGCGTCGCTCTCTACCATCTCAATAGCTTCATGCACTCGCGGATCAAACGGCTCGCCCTGTGCGGCGATGCGCTCCACGTTCAATTTTTGCAGGACGTCCTGAAGCTGCTTGTGGATCAACTCCACGCCCTTGCGCAGGTCTTCCGGCCTGGCGGAAGCATTCTTGAGCGCCAGCGAGAAGCTATCGATCACAGGCAGCAAGGCGCGGGCGGCATCCGCCACGGCAAAATCGCGGTAGTCGGCGTTCTCCTTTGCCGCGCGCTTGCGATAGTTATCGAACTCGGCCTGCAACCGCGCCAGCCGGTCATACAGATCTTCACGCTCGGAGCGCAGCTTTTGCAGCTCGCTTTCAGCCGTAGCCGCGGGATCGCTTGCAGCAGCACTCTTCTCCTCAAAACCATCGGCTGGGTCCGCGGCTGGAAGTTCATTCTGCAGGATCTGCTTTTGCTGTTCGTCTTTTAACTGCTCGTCTTTTAAGCGCTCTTCAAGGCTGACGTCAGCCCTTCCGTTGGTCTTGCTCATTACTGCACCTGGTCTCTTGATTGGAATCTTCACGTGTTCTCATTCAGCAGCTTGTCAAAAAGCTGCGCGATGTATGAGACCGCCGTGATGGTGTGTTGATAATCCATGCGGGTTGGGCCAATCACGGCCAGCGATCCGCGCATCTCTTCGCCTACCCTGGCCGGCGCCCCGATCAGCACAAAATTGCGCATCTCCGGCACCGCCTCGTCCAGTCCGATCACCACGCGCACGGCTTCCTGGCGCGTGTCCAGGTAGGCGGAAAGCAGATCGGCCACGCGTTCTTTTTCTTCCAGGGTCTTTACCAGGTCACGCAAACGCTCGCGATCCTGGTCATTGCCCACAAGATTGGCCACACCCTCTACAAAGATGTTCTTGGCGGGTTCATCGGCTGCCAGCGCTCCGCCTTTATACAGCTCTTCCAGGCTCTTCATCAGCCGGTCATACTCGCTGCGTTCCTGCTCAATGCGGCGGCGCAGCTCCGCTTTTACATTGCTGATGATCCAGCCGCGAAAGTTTTCATTGATGTAATTGGCGGCCGTGTTCAGATCGCTCTGGTCCAGGTCGTGGTCCAGCCGCATCATCCGGTCATGCACCACGCCGGACTTGGTTACGACCACGGCCAGCACGCGATTGTTCGCCTGGCGCGAGAAGTAAACGTGTTCCAGAGCGTTCTTCGGTCCAACGTTCCCGATCGCCACCCCGACCCCGCTTGAAACCAGAGAGAGCACGTGCGAAGTCCGCTCCAGGAACTCCTGCACATCGACCGTGCCTTGTAACGTGTCTGAAATCAGCGTCTGGTCAGCAGGAGAGATCGTCGCCCGGCCGGAGATCTGGTCAACGTAGTACCGATAAGCCTGCGAAGTGGGCACCCGCCCGGCCGAGGTGTGTGGCTGCTCCAGGAAGCCGCCGTCGGCCAAATCCGCCATTACATTGCGGATCGTCGCCGGACTGAGCCCATCCTTATTCTGGCGTGAAAGCGTGCGTGACCCCACCGGCTCACCTGTGGAGATATAGGTCTCCACGATAGCAGTTAGGATTTCCCGCTCACGATGGCCGATTTGTCCCGGGTTTGGCATACCACAGACTTACTAAGAGTTTTGTTTACAATAGCTTGACAGAAATTTCCCAAACTTCTGCCAGTTAGATTTTAAGGATGTTAGTGGGGTATTGTCAAGATAGCACTTGGGCTGGGAGAGTGCTAATAAGGCAGCTCGGGCAGAGATTGGCATTCCTCAAGCGCGTAAGGCCGAGAGCGGTGCAGCCTGCTCCGATCTGAT
>JBGPZS010000561.1:0-2661 GCA_041493865.1 Terriglobia bacterium | reverse complement strand
GTCCCAGGTCAGTAAAGTTAATGCCATCTTCCGTTGAGGCCATGCGCGGAATGGAAATGTCATGGCTGGCGGCCGGCTCATTGAACACGGATGGCGGTCCGCACTGTTGCGCGACGGGTAAGGCGGTGGGCGCCGTGCGGTCGCCATTCACGAGCTTCTGCACGTAGAGGATGGTCTTTGGTGAAGAGCCCGGTATTTCCGCGATGATGCCGTCAGGATTCAGCAACCCTGTGGTCCGCGGCGCGGCAAAATCTACCGTGGGGGACACGGGGTTGAGCGGCGCGCCAGCCTGCGGAAACAACTGATGCACTACCAGGCCGCTTACATCCAACTGGCCAGCGCGGCGGTCAAGGTTATAGAGAAACGTGTTGCCATTGACTTTCATTGAATAGGGATGGCCCAATCCAGCTTCGCTCGCCAGATCGACGTTATCGCTCGCCGGGCAGATCCCTTTGTTCAGTTCCAGGACTTGCTGTACGAACTGCCAGGTCTGACCGCCGTCAGTGGAAGAGGCGGCCACAATGGCCTCATTGCTGTTTCTTGGACGATAGTCAAAAAACCCGTTCAGCTTTTTGCCCGAGCCCGTGACAAAAGGAAAGTAATACGGGGCCATCCGTTCGGTGCCGGGATTAGGCTGCGGAACGCCGTTGACACAATATCCCGCTGACGGTGCCGCATTGCTTGCTCCCCTCTGCTGCAGGGTCCAGGGGCCGCCGGTAATGTGCGACTGTTGGGGAAGGCTCCGCGCGGTCCACACGTTTCCGGCTTGCGCGGAAGCGGGATGCACCAATAGAACCATCATGGCAATTAAGAGTGAAAAAGACAGCATTCGTTTGCTCACAAAGTATCTCCTTGCCGGCAGCGCCTACCGCGCCGCGGGCGATCTATGACCTACCGGAAGACGGAACAACAACTACTCCTTGCTTTTCATCCGCGGGGGAGATGCTCTCGAGAAAAAACTAGAAACTGAAACGCGCTCCCATCTGTACCTGCCTGGGGCCGCCAAATCGCGTGGTGAGCGGCGCAAACAGGGCTTTACCAGCTGTGGGGTTGGGAACGGCAGCGGTGCCGAACAAACTGACCGCGTCCGGCCCGTAGCCCTTGTTGGTGTTGTGGGTAACATTGAAGAACTCCGCAAATGTTTCCACTTTGGACCTTTCGCCGAGACGGAATGATTTCAGGACGCGCATGTCCAAATCAGAGAACGGTTTTCCACGCATGCTGTTTCGACCGGCGACGACTCCGTTGATGATGGCGCGATCGTTGTCGTCATTGCCGTCATTCTGCGTATCAAACCCGATCGTCGGGGTAAACGGCGCAGCAGAGCGGTTCAGAGTGATGGCGCTGATGGTGAAACCGTGGGGCAAATCCAGAATGCCGCTCAAACGCAAATTGTGCCGGATGTCGTTCTTGGAAGGACCGGCATCCAGCTCTGGCATCAGCGGGTCAAGCGTTCCTTCACGATTGAAAACGCGTTCACCTGACTCGTTGTCGCGGTTCCACGCCAGGGTGTAGCCGGCCTGGAATTGCAAATGGTGGCTCATGCGCCGGTTGACGGCGAAATCGAAGCCGTCATATCTGGAGTGCGCTTCTGATTCATTAATCGATAAGGGGCCGATGGACGGATTAGGACGCGTCACCGGGAAAATCGGCATACCGGTTGCATCAAAGGTTGCCGGAGAAAGATTTTTGTCCAGCCGGCGTTGCAGGCTCCAGGTTGAGTTGCGGGTATACCCGCCGGATACAGACCAGGCGTCGCCCAGCGCAGTTTCCACGCTGGCGCTTGCCTGAAAGGAGCGCGGGTTCTCAAAACTGGGTGAGAAGCCAATCACCTTCTGCGGGGCCGGGTTCACGCCGGCCGGAATCGCGGCCAGCGTGTTTGGAAATTGGACGAAGTTCAGAACGTTCTTGTCGAATTTGCTGTCGAGCACCGCGGTCGTCAAGCCGTTGTCCGTAAACATGCGCTGGAACAGGTTGGCAGGCGTGCGGGCATCGTAAAGACCGGCGGAGGCGCGGACCACCGTTGTGCCATGCCCTCTGGGGTCCCAGGACAGGCCGAATCTCGGCTGAAACATCGCGAGATCGTTGGGAATTTTCTGCGTGACCGCGAATGCCGGGTTGGGATTTGGCGGCTGCGGGTTCCACTGGCCATCCCAGCGGAAACCAGCGTTGAGCATCAGGTTCCTGGCGATGACGAATTTGTCCTGCACGAACAAGCCCAGTTCGTGCTGCGTGGCATCGTAGATCAGCGAATTGGGATCGCCGCTGGTCGCGATGGTGCCGCGGTAGCGGGCAATCTTGCCGGCGTTGAAGTCCGCGAGCGATTTGAAATCGTACCGCCCGGCCATAAACGTTTCGCGCTCCTGCCGGGATGGAGTGATATTGCCGTCCACGCCGAAGCGAATAGAGTGCCGGCCTTTGATCACGCTGACATTGTCTGTCAGCTCATAACGTGTGTTGTCGAAGAAACGGGGATGTGTGACTTCGGTGCCAATGGTGCCCACGCCCGTGATCACGACCATCGATGACTGCGCGTTGGGCTGTTCGAACCTGTTGTCCGTCGCGAACTGTCCGCGAAGTTCGTTGAGCAAGGAAGAGCTGAAGGCCGAAACCAGGCTGACCTTGGAGGCTCCGCTTGATCCCTGGCGGTCAAAGTTCGTG